>JAGBWO010000063.1 GCA_017629765.1 Opitutales bacterium
AAACTATCCCTTTGGTAAATCCGAAACAAAATCATTTTTGATGCCCACACTCCCGACGGCTCCATGCTTTATAACGGCGAAAGTTTGCTCGACTTCAATTCGTTTCCACTTCGCATAAAGGAAGACTGTTTGGACGAGCCTGAAAAGATGAAAGGGATTTTGGAAGTCGGGCATACGGATTCCATTTACAAAAAAAGCGCGGGCTGCAAAACCCCTAACGGATGGAGCTGCGACAGCCTGCCTTATCTTGTCGAATTCGATAATTTCGGAATATCAAACCATGCGGGAAAGGCGGATTTAAGCGACCATTTCATATGGGGGTACGACGAAATAACATGGCTTTATTTGCAGCCCCAAAAAGAGAGGGAACGCTGGCTTAAATACGCTTATGAATGGATTAAGAAAACCGATAAAAACGGACATCTTCAAATGCCCGCAACGCGTATTTTGACTTTGAAAAAATCGCAGCGCGGGAAGATAACGGTTCGCAGCGTTCCGCCGCATAAAGACATTTCGCATACGCTTGACTTGCAGTCTTGCATAAAAAAGATATGGGAGGGCGGAAAATAAAAAAGGGCACATATTTATGTACCCGTAATATAAAAAACATTCTAAAGATATTACTGGCGAAAATTCTTTTTTGCAACAAGTTCTTTGTTGATAGAAAAATCTTCGTCATTGATTTCTTCAACCCAGATGTTGCGGAATTTTACGGGGTCGCCGTGCCACTGCAATTTAATGGGGACGGGTTGTTCGCGCAGGTTTTTTAAATCTTTATCTCTCGAAAAATATTCTGTGCCTTCCCAAATTTCAATATCGTTATGGATTCTAATGCCGTTATGGTAGACTGTTATACGTGGGTAGCGTTCGAGCCTGCCGTTTTTTTCCTTTGCGCCGTAGAAAATTACATCGTATGTTTGCCATCTTTCGGGGGGGAGGCAAGCGTTTATTTGCGGCGGAAAAAAGCGGTAGAGCGAGCCGCATTCGTCCCACTTGCCGTCTAGTCCGAAAGAATCGATAATTTGCACTTCAAACCTGCCTAAGAACAATCCCGAATTGCCGCGCCCCGGCGCAATTTCTCATTCAGACTGGTCGGGTATCATAAATTCCATGTGGAGGCGGCAGTTTTTGAATTTGCGCTTAGTTTCGATGTCGCTTGACTGATTGTTTGCGTCGCGCGCGCCCATCATCGATTTTTCTTTCTTATCGAGCTTCCATGCGATTGGTTTGTTGTTGCATGCCTTCCATTCCGAGAAATTCGAACCGTTAAAAAGAACCGTTGCGCCTTTGGGGGCTTTCATATTCAATGTAGGTGACTTTCTTTCGATTTTATTAATCTCAAAGGGGAATGTATATTCTTTTTCGACACCGTTTTCGTTCTGCTTGAAATAGTAAGTGCCTTCAACCTTGTCTTTTGTGATTTTGCCGTTGAGCGTAACCTGTGGACCCAAAAGATATGATAGGCGGCAATTTTGAATGATAATTTCACCGTCTTGCTCTTTAGTGTTGAAACTTGCGTAAGTTTTACATCTGCGCCACAAGTCGCGCATGATTTCAACCTTGTAGTTATCGCCTTCTTTATGCACTCTAAAACACAGCTCGGGGTTCGCATTGAACGGTCCCCTTTGAGCCTTTATTTCGCCACAATATTCGCCTACGAGATCGTTAGTGTAAGCTAAAAGTGCGCCCGTTGAAAACATTGCCGCAATCGCCAAAATTGATTTTATCTTCATAAATTTTTCCTTTTTTATCCGCCATATAATTACACTTAACTACGAATTATAAAAAATTACTGGTGATTTCTTCAAGTCAAAATGTTTTAAATAATATTCTCGTTGGCGAAAATTTAAGAAAAAACAACGCAGTTTGGGGCGTAAAATTTGCGGGGAAACAAAAAACCGCGCTAATTTGCGCGGTTTTTTGAGGTTTTGCTATTTTTTTGTCCGGAGCTACTCGCGGAAATTCTTTTTAGCAATTATTTCCGGAATGGTTGCAACGTCCTCGTCTTTTATTTCTTCAATCCAGATATTGCGGAACTTCACGGGTTCGCTGTGCCATTGGAGCTTAATCGGGAATGAGTGTTCGCGCAGGTTTCTCAAAGATTTGTCGCGGGAATTGTAGTCTGTGCCTTCCCAGATTTCGACGTCGTTGTGGATTTTCATGCCGTTGTGGTATACGGTAATGCGCGGATTGCGTTCGAGCTTTCCGTTTTTGTCTTTCGCTCCGTAGAAGACGATGTCGTAGGTTTGCCATCTTTCCGGTGGAAGGCTGGCGTTGAATTGCGGGGGCATAAAGCGGTATAGCGCGCCGCATTCGTCCCAGTCTCCGTTTGCGCCGAAAGAATCGAGAACTTGAACTTCAAATCTGCCGAAGAATACTCCCGAATTGCCACGCTGCTGCCCCATATAGCCTCTTTCAGACTGGTCGGGCGTCATAAATTCGATGTGCAGGCGGCAGTTTTTGAATTTGCGCTTGGTTTCGATGTCGCTTGACTGCTTGTTTACGTCGCGCGCGCCCATCATCGATTTTTCTTT
>JAGBWO010000064.1 GCA_017629765.1 Opitutales bacterium
GATCCTAAATCCTTTCTTCTAACAATATTAGATTTTTTTCTAAAGGTTTTGACACGCGAATTAAAATCTCCAGTGCATAAAATCTAAAGGAGTTAGACAAGCGGCTTATGGAATGTAGAGTAGATGTTTTTCGACCAAGAAAAGCACTATGACAAAACCGAAATACCGCCGTCTAACATACGACGATAGAAGAGTAATAGAGAACATGTGTAAAGCTAAAAAAACGCAATCGGAGATAGCAAATGCGATAGGAGTATCGCAATCTACCATATCCCGTGAATTATCACGCAATCGTGTTGAAGGCGTTTACACGCATGGCAGAGCATTTATGCAAACGTACTTGCGATTATTACTCAAGCCTAAAAAATATCTAATAGGAGGGAATGAAGCCGATATTTTAGAAACTTTTCTAAAGAAGAAATGGTCTCAGAGTGATCATAGAAAGCAGACCTGAGATAGTGGCGGAAAGATCTAGATTTGGGGATTGGGAAGGCGATTTGATAATGGGTAAAAATCACAAGGGTGCGATACTAACGCTGGTAGAGCGGCGAAGCAAGTATCTATGTGCAACTTACTTATCAGGAAAGGATGCGAAAGCTACGAAAAATGGCGTAATAAAGTTATTGCGCGGAATGAATGTGAAAACGATAACCTTTGATAACGGCAAGGAGTTTGCTTATCACGAAGATATAAGTAAAAAATTAAGGAGTGAAATATACTTTGCCCCCCATACACTTCTTACGAAAGAGGTCTCAATGAATACACAAATAGATTGTTGAGACAGTACTTCCCGAAGGGAATGGATTTGAGAAAAGCGACGGAAAGGGAACTAAAATTTGCATTGAATGAGATCAACTCTCGTCCCCGAAAGACACTAAATTGGAAAAGTCCAAGCGATTATCTTCACGAACTAAAGTGCGCCGCCCCCTAGGGGGCAATTAGTAAATGAATCAATAACTTTAATCTTTACAAACAATCAACAATATCTAAAAACATCTACCGTCTGTTATGCACTGGCGTTTTGAAAATAAATGATTAAGTCAATATGTTTCAAATTTAAAAAGGAAATTTTAGCGTAATCAGAACCGTTCGCAATGGAATTAACCCTAAAAATATCAGAAAACATATGCCTTAATTCAAATTCCGCCGCAAAAAAAGCGGTCTTTAACGCCAAGACCGCTTTTCCATTTAAATAAACGAACCAATTTCTTCTTTGTTTCCCCCAAACCGCAAATGCGTTTGGGAGTTTCTTAATTCTTTGCCTTTTGCGGAGTTATCTTGGCAGCAAAGCCTCCGCCTCCGCGCGTCATCTTTATTTTAATTTTCGAGCCCGAATTTACGCTTTTTACTTCGCGCTTGTAGTCGGAACCGACTCTGTCGGAATTTATGCTGTCGGCAAAACTTTCCATTTCAAATTCGCCCTTGGGCAGGAAACCCAAATCAAGCTCCAAATTCTTTTCGCCTGCGGACATCGCCCCGACGTACCAAACATTGTCCTTGCGGCGCAACATCAGCACATATTCGCCTATTTTGCCTTCCAAAACCCTTGTTTCGTCCCAAGATGTCGGGCAGGATGCCATAAAGGCGGTGCATTCCGGCTCCTTTAAATAGAGCGAGGGAGAATCGCTAAGCATTTTAAGCGGCTCAAAGAAGCAAACGTACATTGCCATCTGGTGCGCGCGAGAGCCCTGCGCGGAAGGCTGTACTGAATTTGTGCCAAAGCCGCCGTATGTCAAGTTGCGCATAGCCCCGGGCGTGTAGTCCATGGGACCCGCCAGAGAACGTATAAATACAAGGTCCACATTGTGCGATGGCGTCATATTTACAACGCCACCGCCCTTGTTGTTTTCGCCGCCACGAACGCCCTCAAAGTTTATGACATTCGGATAGGTTCTGTGCAAGCCCGAAGACGGAGCGCAGCCGTGAAAATCCACAATCAATTTTCGCTCAGCCGCAAGAGAGGCGATTTTCTCGAACAAATCTACAGCCTGCTGGTCGTCGCGCTCCATAAAGTCTATTTTAAGCCCCGCTACGCCCCAAGCCTCAACCCTGTCCAAAATCTTTTCCGCGTCAAAATTAAACGGGCGCACAAGACACCATAAAAGAATTTTCACTCCCTTTTCATTAGCGTATTCGACAAGTTCTTTGACGTCGATTTTCGGTTGCATTGTAGCAATTAAATCGTTATTGCCAAGCCAACCTTCGTCGAGCAGAAAGTACTTCATACCGAATTTGGAAGCAAAATCGACATAATACTTATAAGTTTCCATATTCTGCCCTGCCTTGAAATCAACGCCGAAGACGCCCCAGTTGTTCCACCAGTCCCAAGCACAGGTAGAGGGCTTAATCCAAGAGGTGTCTTTTATTTTAGAGGGAGAGGCAAGCTTGTATTGCAGCGGGTGCTCGACGAGGTTTACATCTTCTCTTGCGAAAATAAAGCCCCTCCAAGGGAACGCGCGCGGCGCAACACTTTTTGAGATATAATCTTCTGTGGTCTTTGGCAGTAAAAGCCCGCCCTTTCTTTCCATTTCCTTTGGATAAGGCGCATACGCCCCCTCTACTGCGCCGCCCGAGAACTTCAAATTCATCTTCGGGTATGCGGAGACATCGGAGTCGATTATGGCGACCTTGATTTTGCCGGTGTCGAGCACGAAAGGCAGGGCCGCCATTTTCAAGTGCCTGTTTATATCGCCGATTTTCATGCGCCTGTAATTGTCCTCAAAGAAACAGTGGAAAGAACCGACAGGCTGAGGATAAGAATTAAATTCGGGATTGAACGGATATTTCGCCGTCTCGCTTTTTACAATAATTTCGCCTTTTTTGTCGCAAATAAAACGGTAGGCGAAAGCGTCGTCATAGGCGCGAAATTCAACGGAAAATTTGTCGAATTTAAGCGTCAGGCGGTTGTAGTTGTCTAAAATATTAGAATTGCCGCCCCATACTGGCTTTATGCCCTTTTTCACGGTAGCGGCGGTTTTTGACACGAATTTCGGATTTTCGCCAAAGTTTCCCAAGCTTGTATCCATGGCGATTTGGCAGTTTTCGACAATGGGTTCGCCGTCGAATTTCACCGAAAAACCCAAAGTTTTGGAAACGTCTATTTCAACATCCAACTTCCCGTCAGGCGAGGAAAGCGGAAAAGTTTTTCCATACGCAGACGCCAATATTAAACAAAACAGAGTAAATCCCCCCCATAATTTCATAATAAGTTTCCTTCCAAGATTAATTTAGCAATATAAGCAGATATTGAATAAACTCTTATATAAAAAGAAGTCAAGTTCATTGTATTCGGACAAAAAAAAGAGGTCTTTTCCAAGACCTCTTTCAAAATAAAGCGTTTTCCTAATTAGCAGTACATTGCAAGAATTGCTTCGTAAAGCTCCTGCTTGCCGCTCGTCTGGCTTGGTTCGCCCTTTTCTTTTGCGTAGTTAACCAAGTCTTCCAAAGACATCTTGCCGTCTTCAAAGTCCTTGCCCTTACCGGCATCGAATGAAGAGTAGCGTTCCTTGACCATATTGCAGAGTCTTCCGTCTTCAACGATTGCAGCCGCGCTTTCAAGAGCGCGAGCCATCGCGTCCATGCCTGCGATGTGGGCAATGAAGATGTCTTCCAAGTCCGTCGAATTGCGGCGGGTTTTTGCGTCGAAGTTTGTGCCGCCGTTGCCGAAGCCGCCGTTGCGGATAACTTGGAGCATTGCCTGTACAAGCTCGAACTGGTCGATGGGGAACTGGTCGGTATCCCAACCGTTTTGGTAGTCGCCGCGGTTTGCGTCGATTGAACCGAGCATTCCGTTGTCGACTGCAACCTGCAATTCGTGTTCAAAAGTGTGGCCCGCCAATGTTGCGTGGTTGACTTCGATGTTTACCTTGAAGTCCTTATCCAAACCGTGTTCTTTCAAGAAGCCGATAACAGTTTCCGTATCGACGTCGTACTGGTGCTTTGAAGGTTCCATCGGCTTAGGCTCAATCAAGAAAGTTCCTTTGAAGCCGTTTGCGCGGGCATAGTCGCGGGCTGCGGTGAGCATGCGCGCCAAGTGGTCTTTTTCGCGCTTCTGGTCTGTGTTGAGGATGCTCATATAGCCTTCGCGGCCGCCCCAGAAAACATAGTTAGTGCCGCCCAATGCGATTGTTGCGTCAATTGCGTTCTTGATTTGAACGGCCGCGCGCGCAACCACATTGAAATCGGGATTTGTGGCGGCGCCGTTCATATAGCGCTTGTGGCTGAATACGTTTGCAGTGCCCCACAAGAGCTTGATGCCCGTTTCAGCCTGCTTTTGCTTTGCGTACTCAACAATAGCCTTCAAATTAGCTTCGTATTCTTCAATTGAAGAGCCTTCGCTAACCAAGTCGATATCGTGGAAGCAGTAATATTCGATGCCGATTTTCTGCATGAATTCAAAGCCCGCGTCCATCTTGTCTTTTGCCGCCTGGACAGGGCAAGCCGCGCCGTTCCACGGGAAAGATTTTGTGCCGCC
>JAGBWO010000065.1 GCA_017629765.1 Opitutales bacterium
CAGAATGAAAGACCTTGTGAAATACAAGGGCAAACTGCCGAGAAAATAAGGTTTAATTCGTGAATTTAGAGCGCGCGGGGCAATGCTTCGCGCGCTTTTTTGTTGGCGCAAGCAAATCCTCGTTGTCAAGTTGGGGAATTTTTGAGGCAAAGAGGCATTATCCGCAAAATAAAGCAAGAGAGAGTGTTTTTTTAGCTTCCTTTAAGAAGCAGCAGCCTGTTTTGCCAATTTGTAATGTGTTTTGAAATGGTGGATACACCGTGTTTGCCGTAAAAAATCGGCGCGATAGAGATGGGTTTGTGGCAAAAAATTCTAAAAAGCCTTGCCGTTTTTTATTTGGAATAAAAATTTTTAAAATTCAAGGCTTGAAAATTTGTCGCTTGAAAAGTTGTAGGATTTAAAAAATCCGGCTTTAAAATCTTCAATCTTTGCCAGATATTTTATTGCGGTTGCCGCCGCCCAAATTCCGCTTAAATGCGCGGCAGGCGGAAATATTGGCAGGTATTGCGCCTCTTCGTCCGGGAAATTTTCGTCCTCCATGAAATCGCGCAAATAGAAGTTTTTGCAAAACAAAATATTCTGCGAGACATAGCCTTGCGCGCTTGCGTAAATTTCGGGTATTTGCAGTGATTTACAGGCGTCGGAAACAATGAAGCGCGTTTTGAAGGAGTCGGTTGCGTCAATGCAAATATCCGTATTTTTCAGAATTTTTTTTAGAGCGCCGGCGTCCGTTATTTTTATGTCGAAAATATCTATGTTTGCGGAAGAGTTCAGCTTTGAAAGCCTTTCTTTTGCGGCGTCCGCTTTGGATAAACCTATTTCTTTCTCCGAATAAATCGTTTGGCGGTGGAGGTTTGCAAGCGAAACTCTGTCGCAGTCGATAATTTTGATTTTTCCGATGCCGCTTCCCGCCAAAAGCGGCAGAGCCGCAGAGCCGACACCTCCCGCTCCGATTATCGCAAGGCTTGAACTTTGCAGATTTTTTTGGGATTTTACGCCGAAGTTTCCGAGGGCAATCTGCCTTTGGTAGCGTTCAAATTCTGGCGGTATTTCCGGCATAAATAAAAGTTTTTTTTGCAAGACACTCGAAAGCGGATGATGAAAAAATCGGTTTTTTATTCCGCCTGCTTATCCGCCTGCGACAAGGCTCAAAATTTCAAGAATATCCCCGCCGTTCAGTTTCAGATTTTCAAATTCCGAAAATTTCAGCGCCTTTTTATTAAGCTCCACAACGCATTTTTTGGGATTTAACCCCATGTCTTTTGCAAATTCCGATATGGTTTTGCCTTCCGAAATTTCAAAGGGCTTTCCGTTTGCGGTGATTTTTATTTTTTGCATTTTAACGCCTCGCTTTCATTATGCGCTCGTACGCTTCGTTTACCTTGATAAGCTCCGCTTCTATCGCCTTCATTGCAAATTCTCCGAGTCCTTTGCTTCTCAGGACATCCGGATGAAGGTCTTTGCATTTTTTGCGGTATATTGTTTTTATTTCGTCCAAAGAGGCGTCGGGTTTGACTCCCAAAACGGCGTAGGCTTCCGCAATGTCTTGGCTTGCCGATGATGAATGCGCGGACGACGAGCTGTTTCTTGTTCCGCCAAGTCCGCTTAAAATGGAAGGGTCGATGTTCAGCGCGGCGCATGCCAGACGCAGTTCGCGCATTTCTTCCGCCTGCAAGGCTCCGTCGGCAAGCGCAATGCGGATTAAAACCGTGATGAATGTCTGCCGCGCGTCCGAAGAGGGAAATCGGAAGGCAAAGTCTGCGGCAATTTCGTTTAATGAACGCGCGGAATTTTTTGCGCTTCTGAAATATCCGATTGCGCGCGCGCGGGCTTCCCCGTCGAGGTTAAGCTCCCGAAATATGCTTTCAAGCTCCGCAATTTCCTCTTTTTTTATGACGCCTTTTGATTTTGCGATTTTTGCGGCGGCTTCGCATGTTAAAATCAGAAATTGGTTTTTCTCCGCGTGCGCATTCTTTTTTGAATCGACCGAGAAATGCCCGATTGCGGCTCCCAGTACCGCACCCCACGGCCCCGCCGCCATTGCTCCAATAATTCCGCCCATGATTTTTCCAGTCATAACAATAAGGACATTAAGTTTGAAAAAGCGGCTTGGAGCAATAAAAATCATAGCCACATCATATATTTTTTGCTTTACTAAACCAAAGCCGTGCGTTTCCATAAAAGCGAACTTCCGCCTTATGAAAA
>JAGBWO010000066.1 GCA_017629765.1 Opitutales bacterium
TCATGGGCAATGCCGATACGGTTGATGGAAAGGTGAAATTCATCGTTGAAGGTTCTGGGCATAGCATAAAAATCAATAGCTCAATAGAAACTTATTTCAGCGGAGACGTTGACGACAACGGCAAGGCTGTCGGCGGCGGTTTCAAATTCATTGCGGATGCAGATGGCTTTTCTACTGTGAATATAAATAATTTTTCAACAACATTTTTAGGGTTGATTGAAATTGATTTTTCAAAATATGTCGTAAGCGACACTGAAAATGGCGATGAATTTACGCTTATTTCCGTAAACAACAATGCAGGAAATCTTCTAAGCGAAATCCAAATAGATTTGGAAAAATATTTCAGCGTGTCGGGGTCGGGCGACTATGAGCTTTTGTTTGGCGACAAAACTTTGGGTGTCAGGGTATTCTCCACAAATGTTCCCGAGCCTGCGACGTATGCGGCAATTTTCGGCGCGCTTGCCCTTGCGTTTGCCGCATGGCGCAGAAGAAAATAGCTTTCTTTGCCCCATAAAATTGCCGGCTTTAAACCGTAAAAAAGGCGTCCCAATCGGAACGCCTTTTTTATTGAAAGCTGAATTTTTTTGAGCGGATTGTGAAAATAAAAAACAGGATAAAGCCAAGGCTTGCGGCGGGGAAGCCGACGAGCGCCGTATAGTTGTAGGGAAGACCCCCTTCTATCGGAAGACCGCCTGCGTATGCGCCGATTGCGTTGCCCAAATTGAACGCGATTTGCACGCATGCGGCTCCGAGCATTTCCCCGCCTTTCGAGTACTGTAAAAGCAGAAGCTGCTGGGGAGAGCCGAGCGCAAACAGGCAGAAGGTGCATATAAACATAAGCGCAACCGAAACAATCGGCATTTGCGCAAAAAAGAATATTAGCATCAGGCTTATCGCGATTATTCCCTGAACGGCGGTCGCCACTTTCGCGGGCGTGAATTTGTCGGAAAGCTTGCCGCTTAGCATATTTCCGCACACCATTCCGATTCCCGCCAGAAACATCAAGAGGCTTATGGACTTTTCGGGAAATCCCGACACTTCGGTAAGCAGGGGATTTATGTAGCTGTACCAGCAGAATATGCTTCCGTTGCCGAGCAGGGTGCAGGCTATCAAAAGCCATGGCATTATGCTTTTTAGAAATTTGAACTGTCCCTTAAAGCCCGTGTCTTCAATTCCGCCCACTTGCGGAATAAGGCGCAATACCAGAAAGAATGCCGCAAGGGCGCATATGCTTGTAATAAAAAATGCGGCGCGCCACGAAAGGAAGGTTGAAATCGTCGTTCCGAGCGGAACTCCGAAGAGGTTTGCAACAGTCATTCCCGAAATCATAATGGATATTGCAAGGGCGGTTTTGCCTTTCGGGGCGAGTTTTAAGGCGACTATCGATGCAACTCCGAAATAAGCGCCGTGCGGAAGTCCCGACACAAATCTGGCAAGCATCATAAAATGGTAGTTAGGCGCGATTGCCGCGCAGAAATTTCCCAAAACCATAATTCCGACAAGCGCAAGCAGTATGTTTTTTAGCGCAAACTTTCGCGCCAAAACGAGCATAGGCGCGCCGACGCAGACTCCTATTGCGTAGGCGGAAATCAAGTGCCCCGCCGTCGCGTTTGATATGCCAAGTCCGTTTGCCACATATGGCAGGATTCCCATAATCATAAATTCGGCTATTCCCAGCACGAGGGTGCCTGAGGCGAGGGCTGACAGTGGTTTTTTCATAATTTAAAAGCGGAAATCCGAAAAATTTTAACGGAAAATCGCAAGCAAAATTTTTCAAAACATAAAAAAAGCTTGGCAAGTTTTTGCGGCGGGCTAAATTGTCCCTTATATGAAAGAGGCAATCTGGGCTATTGTTGACGAACTTAAACGCTTGCGCGCCGAGGGGGAAGAAGGAGTCCCTTTGAGCGAAGAGGCGCTTGAGGAGCTTACTAAGTTCGCGAGGATTGCCGACGGGCAGGAGGTTATAGACACTCCCGACGAGGTGAAATTTGTCCAAAAAGTGGATTTCAATTTCAATAAACAGGAAGAAACCAAACAGCAGCATATGGCGCAAAAATTGAAAATCGTAGTGGGGGGCAGAAATTTTGAAATAGAGGCGGTTCCGGAGCCGACCCCGTTTGTTCTGCCCGATGCCGACAAGAAAACCCGCTGGGAGGCTTTGCGCGAAATTGTTTTAAGCGACAAGGTTTGCACCAAGCATTTGCGCGAGGGGAAGAAAATCGTTTTCGGAGTCGGGAACTTAGACGCCGACATATTTTTCTGCGGCGAAGCCCCCGGCGCGGACGAAGAAACGCAAGGCGAGCCTTTTGTTGGCAAGGCGGGGCAGCTTCTTACCAAAATAATCAAGGCGATGGGTCTTGAAAGGGAGCAGGTTTATATCGGCAACATTATGAATTGGCGTCCGGAGCTTCCGACGCGCACGGGCAACCGTCCGCCAACGGAAGTCGAGATGGCGTATTGCCTGCCGTACTTGAAGGCGCAAATCGACATTGTAAAACCGAAGGTCATCGTCGCTCTCGGCAATACCGCCGTGACGGGGCTTTTGGGCGCGGATCCCAAGCGCAGAATGGGCGCGATACGCGGCAAGTGGCATACTTTCAACAATACCGACTTGATGGTCACATACCACCCGTCGTTTTTGCTTCAATATGCTTCAAACGAGAAAAAACGCCAAGTTTGGGAGGACATGATGGCGGTAATGGAGCGCGTGGGTCTTCCTGTTTCCGAAAAGCAGAGAGGCTATTTTTTGTGATTTTACGCCTTCTTGCGTTTTTTCAGGGAGTTTATTTGGTCGCGAATATGCGCCGCTTTTTCAAATTCGAGCCTGTCGGCGGCTTCGAGCATTTCCGTTTGAAGATCCGCGATAAGCTCTTTTAATTCGTCCTCTTTTTCGGGGACTTTTTCGGATTTTTCCTCCTGTTTTACGAGCGAATCCATTATGGGCTTTGAAACGCTTTTGGGGGTAATGCCGTTTCTTTCGTTGTACCTTTGCTGGGCAAGGCGTCTGCGCTCGCAAACTCCCACGGCTTCCCTCAATGATTTTGTCATTTGGTCGGCATATAAAATCACCCTGCCGTCAACATGCCGCGCGGCTCTTCCGGCGGTTTGCATAAGGCTTGTCGCGCTTCTTAAAAAGCCTTCCTTGTCGGCGTCTAAAATACAGACGAGAGAGACTTCCGGAACATCCAGACCCTCTCTTAAAAGATTTACGCCGACAAGCGCGTCGAAGTTTCCCTTTCTGAGCCTGCGCAGAATTTCCACCCTTTCAATGGCGTCGATGTCGGAGTGCAGATATTCGGTTTTTACCCCGTTTTCGCGTAAAAAGTCTGCGATTTGCTCGCTCATGCGCTTTGTGAGGGCGGTGACAAAAACTCTCTCCTTGCGCTTTGCGGCTTCTTTTATTTCCGCAATGCAGTCTTCCACCTGTCCCTTGATTGGGCGGATTATCATCTTGGGGTCTAACAGCCCCGTTGGGCGTATGATTTGCTCAAAAACGTTTTTTCCGCTCGCGTCGAGTTCGTATTGCGCCGGCGTTGCCGAAACAAAAACCGTCTGTCCCGTTAGCTCCTCGAATTCTTCCGGTTTCAATGGGCGGTTGTCGAGCGCGCTGGGCAGCCTGAACCCGTATTCCACGAGGCGGCTTTTTCTGGATTTATCGCCGTTATACATTCCCCTTATTTGCGGAACTGAAACATGGCTTTCGTCTATGAAAAGCAGTGTGTCTTTGGGGAAGAAGTCGA
>JAGBWO010000067.1 GCA_017629765.1 Opitutales bacterium
CTACGAAAACAAGCAGAAGTTCCGCAACTGGCGTTGGTACAAGGGCTTGGGCGGCGGTCCTATCTCCGACCTCGGCTCGCACCAAATCGACATCTTCGCCTATATGTTTGGCGGACGCCCCAAGAGCGTTATGGCAGGCGGCGGCAACGACTTCTACAAGAAGGACTGGTATGACGATGTAATGTGCATCTATGAATTTGAAAAGACTTATCAGGGTTTCCCTGCGCGCGCTTTCTATCAGGTTCTCACAACCACAAGCGTAGGCGGATACTTTGAACAGTTCTTCGGCACGGACGGCTCCATCAAGATGTCCGAAAATCCCGCGCTCACGAAAATCTTCAAGGAACGCGGCCGTCCGGAACTTGACGCCAAGTGGGACAAGTACGTTGCAGACGGATTGCTCGTTAAAAAAGCGGCGGTCGAAGTTAAAACTGAAGACGTTCGCGAATCCAAGCCGCCGGAAGAATACGGCTTTGAAGTCGATTTCAAGGGCAAATTCATCCACCAGCCGCACTTGGAAAACTTCTTTAACGCTATCCGCGGTCAGGAAAAATTGAATTGCGACGGCGAGCATGCGTTTGAAGCGGAAGCAGCTGTTTACAAGGTAAACGAAGCGGTTGCCGCAAAGAAAATGCTGGAATTTACAGACGAAGACTTTAAGGCTTAATCGCCTTAAAGTCGGATTCTGGTTTCCGTTTAATATAAAAAGAAAGGATTTTTATCATGAAAAAAACATCAATAATTCTCGGTCTTTTGGCTCTTGCTTTCGCGCAAAGCTATGCAGCTGAAATGAAGCCTCTTAAACTCGACGTTCCTCCCTCTCAGTTGGAAGGCACTCCCGTTCCCGTAAAACTCGCGGGACAAAATCCCGTTGAAGAGCCGAATCCGACGGTTATGGTTCCCGACGGCGTTAAGAACATCGCATTGAAAAAAGCGGTTACGGCTTCCGACGACTTCCCCCTTTCGGGCGAGCTTGAATTCATTACCGACGGCGACAAGGGCGGTTCAATGGGTTCAGTCGTTTCCATTTCGGGCGGCTTGCAGTGGGTGCAGATTGACCTCGGCAAGGAATCGGAACTCTATGCCATCGCGGTTTGGCACTTCCATTCTCAAAAGAGGGCTTACAATGACGTTGTTATCCAAATCTCCAACGATCCCGAATTCAAAAAGGACGTTGTGACGGTTTACAACAACGACCACGACAACTCTGCAAAGTTGGGCAAGGGTGCAGACAAAGCCTGGATTGAAACCAACGAAGGCAAACTCATCGACTTGAAGGGTGCGAAAAAGGCTCGTTATGTCCGCCTCTATTCAGACGGCAGCAGCACTGACGAAACCAACACCTACATCGAAGTTGAAGTTTTCGGCAAATAATCCGAATTGAGTTTATTTTGAAGCGGCGTTTAAGATTTTCTTGGACGCCGTTTTTTTGCGCTTATTTTTTATTGAATTAAATCCGCTTTGCGTAAATAATTTTTTATTATGAAATTAAAAATAATTGCAATGATTTTGGGGGCAATCTCCGCAATTACAGCTTATGCCGACGTCAGGTGCGCTGACATATTTTCCGACCACATGGTTTTGCAGGTAAATATGCCTGTCAGAATTTGGGGTTCAGCCGATGCGGGCGAGAAGGTAAGCGTGAAGTTTATGAATTTGAAAGGCTCCGCGGTTGCCGACAGCAACGGCAAGTGGAGGGTCGATTTGCCGGCTCCGAAAAAATACGTCAGGGAAGGGCAGGAGCTTGTCGTTGAGGGAAAAAACAAAGTCGTTTTTAAGGATGTTTTGGTCGGAGAAGTTTGGGTTTGCCTCGGGCAGAGCAATATGGATGTCAACATCACTTCTATGAACGACGCAAAGGAATTTTTGGATAAAAATTCAAATTTGCCCCTAATCCGCTATTATTTCATTCCGAAAGCGACCGCTGAAACACCGAGAGGGCCGCACGACTTGGTTGACGCCCAAAAATGGTTGCCCGTAACTCCTGAAAACCGCAAACAGTTCAGCAAGGCGTCTGCTGTCGGATCGAAGTTTGCGGTGGAATTGTTTGAAAATCTGAATGTTCCAATCGGCTATATAAGCGCGGCAGTGGGCGGTTCAAGGCTTGAGTCTTGGATGACGCGCGAGGCGGCAGCGGCGGCCGGCGAAACAGAATATGTGGAGCGCATGGAAAAGAATTTTAATAATTGGCAGGCGAGGGATATTGCCAAGTGGGAGGCTTTGCCGCCCGAAGAAAAGGCTAAAAAAAGAAAGCCCGACAACCGATGCGGCGTGATTTCTTGGTGCCACAATGCAATGGTTGCGCCCCTTATGCCGCTTTCGATGCGTGGCGAGATTTGGTATCAAGGCGAAATGAACAATGGCACGCACGACAACTACATAAATCTATTCCCCGAATACGCAAAGATGATGAGAAAATTCTTTGAGAATGAAAATCTTTACATCTTTACGGTGCAGCTTCCCGATTCCAACGACAAAGGCTGGGCGCCTCTTCGCAATGTTCAGCGCAAGCTTGGCGACATGGTTGAAAAAAGCGGGGTTGCCATAATTATAGACGGCGGAGAAACCGATTTGCATCCGAGGGACAAAACCAAGCCTGCACACCGTTTGGCAATAATGGCCCTTGCCGATATTTACGGCAAGAAAATAGTATCCCGTTCGCCGATGCCTTTAAAGTTGTCGCAAAACGGGAATACGGTTAATGTAGTATTTAAGGATGTAGGCAAGGGGTTGAAGCTTTCTGACGGCAAAAGCGTGCGCTGTTTTGAAGTGGCGGGCGAAGACGGCAAGTTTTACGGCGCGGAAGCTAAAATATCTTCAAAAAAATCTGTAAAACTGACGGTTCCGGGCGAAGTTTCAACCGTGAAGAAAGTCCGCTATGCGTGGGCTCCCGATCCCGACGTAAATTTGTATAACAGCGCGGATTTGCCGGCAAGCCCGTTTGAAGAGCCGGTAGAGTAGGCCGATAAAAAACTTCATATTTAATATGAAGTTTTTTATTTTTTACGCCCTAAAAATGCTTTGTACGGGGCAGCCTATATCGGGGTTGTTCTTAGTATCCGTAATTACGTTCAATAAATTGCAATTCCCTCCAGTTTCAATAGCGTCCGTTTGGTGTCCAATCCGCCGCCGTAGCCTGTCAGAGAATGGTCGCTTCCGATAACGCGGTGGCATGGAGCGAAGATGGAGATTGAGTTTGCGCCGTTTGCGTTGGCTACCGCGCGGACGGCTTTGGGCATTCCGATTCTTCGCGCCATTTCCGCGTAGGAAATTGTATTTCCGAACGGGATTTTTAGCAATTCGTTCCATACGGTTTTTTGAAAATCCGTGCCGGCAAACAAAAGCGGAACATCGAAATTTTTGCGTTGTCCTGCAAAAAATTCGTCAAGCTGTTCTGCGGCTTTTTATATTGTGCCGGATGTTCCATCCTCAAATTCTGCGCTTAGCATTCTTTTAAGGCGCTTGTCCACATGGGGCGGTGTTTTTCAATTTGCCAGTCGCAAAGGCATAGTTTATTGCCGAAAGAGCCGAGCATCAATATTCCGCACGGAGATTCATAGCGTTTTATTTTGATAATATTTTTCTCTTTCATAGCTTTCAACCGCCATTTCCCGCTTGGGATGTTGCGCGATGCTTGCGGGCGATATTTTTTTGGGGCGAAGCGGCAGTCTTTGATATGCGCCGCAAAACATTCGCATAAAAAGCGAAGTTTTTTAGGGTTTTTGATTGTTAAGTCTGCGCAATGTTTTTGAGTATCTTAGAATGCCGTCTGCAATGGCTTTTGCCAAAGAGTCCCGATAGCTTGCCGAGCATAGTTTGCGGGCTTCGGCGTTGTTTGATATGAAGCCGCATTCGACAAGCGCGGCGGGCA
>JAGBWO010000068.1 GCA_017629765.1 Opitutales bacterium
ATGACGACGCAGTAAAGAGCATCCGCTTGAGAACCGAAATTTTGGTTGAAGCAGTGCAGGCAGGCTTGAGCCGTCGCACGGTTCAAGTAAAAGCTCCCCGCGCGGTTGCAGGCAAGAAAGCAGTTGTTTCGGCACAGCCCGAAGTTACAATCGCCGCCGATATCGACGTGCAGAAAATCGAAAACGAATAATTAGCAAGGCTTAAAAAATGGCAGAAATTAACGCTAAAATGGTAAACGACTTGCGCGCTCGCACAGGCGCAGGCATGATGGATTGCAAAAAAGCCCTTGTTGAAACTAACGGCGACGCAGACGCGGCAGTCGAAGTTTTGCGCAAAAAAGGCGCGGCAATTGCCGACAAAAAAGCGGGCAGAACAGCTTCGCAAGGTTTGGTTTCGGCTTACATCCACTCAAATAACAAAGTGGGTGTTCTAATCGAAGTTGCTTGCGAATCTGACTTTGTTGCAAAGAATGCCGATTTCCAGTCTTTCGTAAAAGATCTTTGCATGCACATTGCGGCAGTTGCTCCTATTTGCATTTCCCGCGAAGAAGTTCCGGCAGATCTCGTTGCAAAGGAACGCGAAATTGCAATGGCTCAGCTTGCGGAAGACAAGAAGCCCGACAACATCAAGGAAAAGATTGTTGAAGGCAAGCTCGACAAGTATTACAAGAGCGTATGCTTGCTCGAACAGCCGTTTGTAAAGGACGACAGCCACACTGTTAAGGAAGTCCTCACAAACAAAATTGCCACAATCGGCGAAAAGTTGGAAATCAAGCGTTTCACACGCTACCAGATTGGCTAATCGAAAGATTAGCAAATCTGATTAAAAAACGCTACCATATTGGCTAATCGAAAGATTAGCAAATCTGATTAAAAAACGCTACCAGATTGGCTAATCGAAAGATTTTAAATACAAAACGCGCATCAAAAAATTGGTGCGCGTTTTTTGCTTGGATTTTTAAACTTTGGTTTTTGTTAAACTGCAAAAAAATACGGTATAGATTTTTACTATAAAAAAAGAGGGATTTTATTTTGAAAATCCCTCTTTTTTTTGCGTGGTTTAAATTTATTTTTTGCGTCTGTACGCCGCAATTAAAAGCGCAATCGCTCCGAATATTGCCGCATATGTTGCGGGCTCCGGAACTGCCTGAATATTTACATAAAGCACATTGTTGTCTTTGGTAAAACCTGCAAATTTTGCAAATTCGCCCTCCAATACGTTTTCGGCAAGAATCTGCCAAGAATCGTCAAATTGCCCCGAATTTACTTCTCCGGAATATGAATTTATAAGTGCGATTTGGTAAGTTTCACCTGCGACAAAGTCGTCATTTAACATTAGATTTGTAAAGTCCAATAAAATTTTGCCGTTTAGGCTTTTTACAAATCTTGCCTGTATAACCGCAGTCGAAGCGTCAACGCATTCCAAGGAATCGTTTGTAATCGTAAAATCATAAACGGATTCAGATTGATTTTTAAATTCCCAAGGGGCAATAAACTGGTTTTTTGTGGCATTTTCAAATTTCAACGTGCCGACAGAATTTTCAATCACAAAACTTTTGCCGTTTAGAATTTCAAGTTTTGCGCCCTCCGATATTAGGATTGTTCCGTATTGCTTCGTTGTGAGATTGTTTGAGAAAGTAACATATCCTTTTACTGTCAACAAAGGCGAAACAGTGTTTAATCCGCCGCCTCGTTCATTGTAGAAATTACCCATATTGATATTTACGTTTTCCAATATGAGCTGGTTTCTGTTATGCTGATTAGTGCCGGTTGCATTAAAGCTGTATTCGCTTTTTGTTGTTGCGCCTTCGGCATTTATTGTGTTCGCGCCCTTGATTGTCGTGATGCCCTTGTTTTCAAAATGCCCTGTGAGTGTCAAAGATCCGTTTGAAACGTCTATTAGCGTATTGATATCCGATGGCGCAGTGTAATCTCCGTCGATTGTGTTCGCCGCCTCGTTTTCAGAATCAAATTCCCAAATTTCGTCGAAAACAGTTTCTTCTTGCGCAAAAGCAGAAGCTGCAAAAATGGATAATATATGAATAAATAATTTTATATTTTTCATAACACTTATAATTTTCTTCGAGGATATGCTTGTCAAATAAAAACACTTTTTTATGATATTTTTTTATTTTACAAAAAATCGAATATATGAGATTGATATTTTTATGAAAGCAAAAGATTTATTCGACCTTCCGAAGTCGCTTGAAGTTTTTAAAGAGTTTTTCGACGCGGAAGCCGAGCCGTGGGAATGGCTTAAAAACATTAAAACCGCTTTAAACAGCGTCGATTTTTCAAAATTCGAAGGCAAAAAAGACATCCCAAGCGGAGTGCATATCGAGGGAAAAGTCTATATTCATCCGAGCGTAAAGCTGCCCGCTTTCGCTTCTATTTCGGGGCCTGCATGGATAGGGGCTAACACCGAAGTCCGTCCGGGAGCGTTCATAAGGGGCAATGTCATCATCGGCGAGGGATGCGTTATAGGCAATTCCTGCGAGTATAAAAATTCGCTTTTGATGGACAAGGTTCAAACGCCCCACTATAACTATATTGGGGACACGATTATGGGAACGGGCGCGCATACCGGCGCGGGCGTAATTTGCGCGAACTTGCGCCTTGACAACGCCTCTGTTTCGGTTGTGACACCCGATGGCAGGGTTAATACGGGACTAAGAAAAGTCGGTGCGTTCTTCGGAGAGTATGCGGAGTCTGGCTGCAACAGCGTTCTTCAACCGGGCACTGTTTTGATGAAGAAGGCGGTGGTTATGCCCTGCATGGCTTTTTCGGGATTGTTGGAAGAAAACACAATCGCAGCTGTTAGAAACCAAATCAGAAAAATTCCCCGCCCGCCAAAATGTTAAAAAATGCAAAAAGCGCGAAAGTTCCGCGCTTTTTTTAATGCTTGTCCCAAGGGAGTTTTGCGTCTTTGTCTTGGGTATATTGGGAAATGTCAATTTGGCTTGTGTAGCTGAGCTGCGGATTTAAAATGCCGTTCGGGTCGAGGGCGTTTTTGATTTTTTTCATAACGCAAAATTCGGCGTCGCTTATCTGTAAATTCATGTATTTTGACTTGGTTATGCCGACTCCATGCTCTCCCGATATTGCGCCTCCGAGTTCCACGGTTTTTTCGAGCGCCTTTTGCATTGCAAGAAAAGCCTTTTTCTTTTGGTCCGCATTCGAGCCGTCGTACATAAAATGTATATGGTAGTTGCCGTCGGCGGCATGTCCGAAGGTTGGAGTTTGAAGCCCGCTTTTGCGCCCTAAATCCTTAAAGTAGTCAAAAAATTCAACAGTTTTTGGGATTGGCAATACAATGTCTTGGTTTAGCTTTGAATTGTTTAAAAGAAACATCGCCGAAGAGCAGCATCTGCGCAGCTCCCATAGCGGCTCTGCGTCGCTTGAGGTTTCAAAGCCGTCCGATAGTTCGCTTAAAATTTTTTCAAGGCTTTTTTGCGGGGATTTCACTTCCTCTTCTTCTCCGTCCAGCTCAATTAAAAGCATTGCGGATTTCTTCATGTTTTTGCCCTTGAACTCCGCCGCCGCCGCCACACTTTGCGCGTCCATAAATTCAAGGACAGACGGCATTATGTTTGCCTGCAAGATTTTCTGCGCGCATTCAAACGCCGCATTGTCTCGGGCAAAACGGGCGAGGGTGGCCTGCTTGAAGGGCGGGCGTTTTACGAGCTTTAAATGGGCTTCCGCAATTACGCCGAGCGAGCCTTCGCTTCCGATGAACAAATCTTTTAAATTCATTCCGACCGCGAATTTGCGAAGAGGGCGGGAAAGCTCCATTTTCGAGCCGTCTGCAAGGTATGCGGTGATTGCCGCGACATAGTCGCGCGTGACGCCGTATTTTGCCGCTCGAAGCCCGCCCGCATTGCAGGCGATGTTTCCGCCGATTGTCGAATAATTTTTGGACGACGGGTCGGGAGGGTACATAAGCCCGTATTTTGCCGCCGCCTTGTCTACGTCGGAATTTATCGCGCCCGCTCCGACGCGCGCAATCCATGAAGTCGGGTCTATTTCAATAAAGTTTATCGCGCTTAAATCGAGGACTATTCCCTTGAACACCGGCAATGCCGCGCCGCAACATCCGCCTCCAGCCCCGCGCGGGCATACAAAAATTTTTTCCTCATTTGCGATTTTGAGCAGTTTTGAAATATCGCTTCCGCTTGCCGCCTTTACGACTGCGTCGGGGAAAAAAGAGTAGCGGGAATTGTCTATTGAGGCTTCAAACAAACTTTGGCGGTCGGTAAAGACCTTGCCGCTTCCGATTGCGTTTTTTATGCGTAGAAGGGCGCCTTGCGTCATATTTGTATAAACTCTTTCATCTTCGCGTTTCTGAAACGGCGGAGAATTGTGAGAATGTCGCGCGAGCAGTTTTGCGAAAGGGCGTCTCCGCGCAGCTTGCGCAGCTCTTCAAACGACACCTTGCGAAGCAGAAACTTAATTTCGCTCAGCGCGCCGGATGCCATGCTTAAAGAGTCGACCCCCATGCCAATCAAAAGCATCGCAAAAATAGGATCCGCCGCGATTTCTCCGCAAACACTGACTTTCAAATTCGCTTTTTTGCCTTCGGATACGATTTTGTCGAGCATTCTGATTACCGCCGGATTGGCGGGGTTATAGAGGTGGGCAACATGGTCGTTTACCCTGTCGACAGCCAAAAGATACTGAATTAGGTCGTTTGTGCCGATGCTTATGAAATCGCAGTGCTTTGCGATTAAGTCTATAATCATAGCCGCGCTCGGAACTTCAATCATTGCGCCTATTTCGATGTCGTTTGAATACTCTATACCTTCGTTTTTAAGCGCGAGCTTTGCCTGCTCCAAAACGCTGTTAGCCCTCACAAGCTCGTTTATTCCCGAAATCATGGGATACAAAATCCTGACTTTCCCGTAAACTCCCGCCCTTAAAATGGCTTTTAACTGCGCCGTGAAAATATCGACCCTGTCGAGGCAGAATCGAATGGCCCTGTATCCCATAAAGGGGTTTTCCTCATGCCCGAATTCGTTTTTGAAGGCAAGCGTTTTATCGCCGCCCAAGTCGAGGGTTCTAATTGTTACCGGCTTGCCTTCGGCTTTTATGACTGCCGCCTTGTAGGCTTCAAACTGGCTTTCCTCGTCCATGAAACTGCCCTTGTCGATAAACAGGGCCTCTGTGCGGAACAAGCCTATTCCGTCCGAATATGACATAGAGCCTTCTTTTATGTCCAAAGCAGAGCCTATGTTAAATTCAAGCGAAACTCTGCGGGCATCGGTGGTTTCGGAGGGATAGGGCAGGGAAGAATCGAAAATTCTTTCTATTTCGCGGTGGATGTTCGCAATTTCGGTGTATTTTTTTAAAGTGTCGTTCGACGGGCGGACAAATAAATTTCCCTTGTAGCCGTCGATTAAAATAACATCGCCGCTTTTTAAATTCGTTTCCTCTATGTTTATGCCGACTATGCACGGCACGCGCAATGAGCGCGCCAAGATAGCCGTATGGCTTGTAAGGGAGCCTTTTTCGGTAATTATGCCGAGAACTTTGGTTTTGTCGACAAACGCAAAATCAGACGGCGTAAAATCCTTGCTTGCAAGTATTGCCGGCTCGCCGAGATTTAGCGAAGATTTTTCCTCATGCCCCATGAGGTTGTTTATCATGCGCCTTGAAACGTCGCGAATATCCGCGATGCGTTCGCGCATAAAAGGGTCGTCAATTTCCTCAAATGCCTGCAAGAAGCGGTTTACGACTTCTATATAGCAGATTTCTATGTTGCGCTTTGTGCTTTGCAGGTTTGAGTATGTTTCGTTTATTATCGCAACGTCTTCCAAGACCAGCAGATGGGCGTCGAAAATAGAGCTTTCCTCTTCGCCGACTTTTTGCGCAAGCTCTTCTTTAAGCGAAACGATATCGGTGCGGGTTTTCATCAAAGCCTGCTCAAAGCGTTTGATTTCTCCGTCTATTTGGGAGTCTGAAACATTGTATTCGGGAATTTGCGCGTTTGTGTGCGCGACAACAAAAACTTTGCCGTATGCCGTTCCGTTTGATACGCCAAGCCCTGTAAACAATTGTTCGTTTTCCGACTCCTTATCGCTCATTATGCCTTTGTTATTATATGGAAATGAAATTTTTGCAATATTTTTTCTTGGCGTAAAATTTGGAAGTTGCCTTGCAAGGCGCGCGGATTTTACATTTTGCGCCTTGATGGTTTTGCGTTTTTCTTGTAGATGGAAGAATCTATTCCCAAATTTTTTATTTTGTAATTCATTATTCTTTGGGAAATTCCCAGATGCCTTGCCGCCGCAGTAGCGTTGCCCCTGTGGATTTTTAAAGCCTCGCTTATGAGTTCGCGCTCAAAGGAGCGCACCATGGCAGTGAAGTCCACTTCCGCTTCCTCGGAAAGTTTTGAAGTGTTTGTGGATTGCCCTGTTTGCAGGGAGGCCGGTAGGTTGTAGCCGTATATCACCGAGTCCGAAGCCGATAAAACCGCGCTTTCTATCGCGTTTTCGAGCTCGCGGATGTTGGCGGGCCAGTGGTAGAGCATTAGAAGGTTTATTGCGGGGGTTGAAATGCGCTTTACCTTTTTCTTGTGTTTTTTGTTGAATTTATTGATGAAAAACTCCGCAAGGAGAGTGATGTCGCTGCGGCGGTCGCGCAGGTTGGGAAGATGGATTGAAAAGGCGTTCAAGCGAAGATATAGGTCTTCGTTAAACTTGCC
>JAGBWO010000069.1 GCA_017629765.1 Opitutales bacterium
CGCCAGCCCCGATAACTGCACATCGCAAAAAAGATAAAAAAGAGAGAAAGAGGGGTTGACATCGGGAGTAATACAAAGGCAATGCTATATAAAATATATGCCGATAAATTCAGACTTATACAATGCCCAATTCCGGCAATATGCCCGCACATGCAAGTTGAAAATCCGCTAAAAAAGGAAAAGAAGAACATTACAACCCACATCAAAAGCAAAACATTCGCCTTAAAAATCTTGCTTTTTCCGGAACGCAAAAGCCTGCCCGTAATTTCCCCCATAAAAAAACAAAGAGCAATCGGAAAAGATATAACAAATACAAGGCTAAAAATAAATCCTATATCAAACGGCATAACCAACTTTCTAAATCTACAAAAGACATTAACTTATACAATGGATTTTTCAAGCCATTTTTTGTCCAATGAATTTTGGCGCGCATCTGAATTTATAATTTTTACACCTTGACAAATGAATGGCGAAAAAATAGAAAAATCAAAACCATATAAATTCAGGACAATGAAAAAACTATCTCTTCTTATCTCTATTTTTATCCTATCCGCAAACTTAAACGCCGAGAAGCTCACAAGCTTTTTGGAAATCATAAACATCGAAGACGGGTCAAGGCGCATCGTAAAAACCTTTCCCCATAAAATAGAAGCCCCCAACTGGACGCAAGACGGCAAATGGCTAATCTATAACAGCGGCGGCAAACTTTACAAAATATCCCCCGACAATCCGCAAAGCCCCGTTGAAATCAATACCGATTTTGCCGACAGCTGCAATAACGACCACGTTCTGTCCCCCGACGGCAAGGAAATCGCGATAAGCCACCACTCAAAAGAAGACAGACAGTCGCGCATATATACATTGCCAATCGAAGGGGGAAAGCCGACACTTATCACCGCGGCAGGGCCGAGCTACCTGCACGGATGGAGTCCCGACAAAAAGACACTTTCATATTGCGCGGGAAGAAAAGGCAACTACGACATCTATGTGATTTCCGCAACGGGCGGAGCTGAAAAACGCCTTACTACCGCCCCCGAACTCGACGACGGAGCGGAATTTGCCCCCGACGGGAAAATCTGGTTTAACTCCTGCCGGACAGGGCTTATGCAAATCTGGCGGATGAATCCCGACGGTACAAACCAAACGCAAATTACATTCGACGAAACAAGAAATTCCTGGTTTGCCCACCCCTCGCCGAACAACAAACTTGTGGCATTCTTGTCCTACCAAAAAGGCGACGTAAAACCCGACAGCCACCCCGCAAACAAAAACGTAGAGCTTAGAATTATGAATTCCGACGGCACAAACGTAAAAACCATAGCAAAATTGTTTGGCGGACAAGGCACAATAAACGTAAATTCGTGGGCTCCCGACAACAAGCGCCTCGCCTTCGTAAGCTATAAAGTCGAAAAAGAGTAATTCGAGCTAAAAAAATCAAACATCACTTTCAGTTGCTTTGCGTATATATCGCAATATTTCTGAAAACACCTTTAAAAGACTTCCAACACTCCTTCAAAAAGCCGCATACAATAAAGAGAAAATCTCTTTTCTAAAAATTGCGGCACTATTTTCCAATCTCCCGACAGAAAACATATAGAAAAAATATCTTATCGCGAAACAGTGTTGGACAACAAAACAACACAACTTATTTAAGTATAATGAATTAAACAAAAAGAGCGAGCTGTGTTTAACGCAGTTCGCTCTTTTAAATTCATATCGGGCGAGAGGGATTGTACTCGCTCGCACTATTGTGCTCGTCTCGCCCTACGGGTCTTTGCTTCGCAAAGCTACTCATCTCGCTTTGCTCGATGTCCAAACCTCACTTCATGGGTTCTCATCCCTCTCTATAAACAAAAAAATACGAACTGCATTTCGCAATTCGTATTCTAAATTTATCGGGCGAGAGGGATTCGAACCCACGACCCTCTGGTCCCAAACCAGATGCGCTACCAGACTGCGCTATCACCCGTAATTGAAAAGCTTTATATATTTCTTGTTCCCGTCTTTATGTCAATAAAATTCGGCGTTTTTTGCGTATAAAAGCAACTGTTATATCCTTTTATTAGTGTTTACGAACAGTGCCGCAGTTTTTAGAAAAGAGATTTTCTGATTATTTGCGGAGGATGCGCATTTACCATTATTGCGTTTTTGGGGTTTCAAGCGCGGTTTTGCGTTCCTCAAGGTATGACCATCTCTCGAAAAGTTCGTTTTCCGTCTTTTGGATTTCTTCAAGGCGAGCGTTTATTTCGGGCAGTTTTTCAACATTTTGGCGAATAAAATCTACATCTTGGAGCTTATTCGAAAGCTCTTCCTGCTCGCGTTCCAACGCTTCGATTTTACCCTGCATTTCTTCGAGCTCAATGCGTTCCTTGTTTGTAAATTTTTCGCGCTTGGCGGGAATTGGCTTCGGCTTAGTTTCCGTTTTGGGCTTTGGCGACGACGCCTGAGCTTTTTGGCTTCTATATTTAAACCATTCGTCGTATCCGCCGACAAGCTCGGTTATTTTTCCGTTTTCCTCAAATCCGAAAACTCCCGTAACGATATTGTTCAAAAACTGTCTGTCGTGCGAAACCAGCAAGATTGTGCCTTGGAAGTCCACGAGGGTATTTTCCAAAATCTCGATGGTCTGCATATCCAAGTCGTTTGTAGGCTCGTCCAAAACAAGCACGTTTGCGGGATTTGAAAAGAGTTTTGCAAGCAAAAGCCTGTTCTTTTCGCCCCCGGAAAGCATTGCGATTTCGCCGTGTATTTGTTCCGGAGTGAACAGAAAATTTTGAAGGTAGCCGACCACGCTTTGCTTTTGCGCGCCGACTGTCACATAGTCAGACCCCTCTCCCACATAGTCGAAGGGCTTCTGGCCCGGATTCAAAGTTTGGCGGAGCTGGTCGAAGTACGCGATTTGAAGGCGCGTGCCGAAGTTCACATCGCCTTGAGAGAGTTTTATCTTCCCCAAAAGGGCGTTCAAAAGGGTTGTTTTGCCGATGCCGTTTCGGCCGATTATTCCGATTTTGTCGCCGCGGTAAATAGTGGTTGAAAATCCGTCGATAATTTTGCGCTCTCCGAAGCTCACTCCGATGTTTTCGACTTCCATGACTTTTTGCCCGCTTGCGTTAGCGTCTTGAATTTTAAGCGACACGCTGCCCAAACGCTCCCTGCGCTCCCTGCGGATTTTGCGCAGGCGCATAAGCTCGCGGACCCTGCCTTCGTTGCGCGTGCGCCGCGCTTTTATTCCCTGCCTAAGCCACGCCTCTTCCTGCGCGAGTTTTTTGTCGAAAATTTCCTCGTTGCGCGAAATCGACTCCAAAAGCTCGTCGCGCCTTTTCAAAAATTCCTTAAAGCCGCAATTAAAAGATATCAGCTTCGCCCTGTCGACTTCGACTACCCTTGTCGCCAAATTTTCCAAAAAAACCCTGTCGTGCGAGACAAACACGAGAGTTTTGCCCGATTCTTTCAAAAACTTTTCAAGCCAAAGCACGGATTCTATGTCCAAATGGTTTGTCGGCTCGTCCAAAATAAGAACGTCCGGATTTTGCACCAATTCCCTGCCAAGCAAAACCCTGCGTTTAAGCCCTGCGGAAAACGTCGAAACTTCCATATTTGCGCAAAGTTCGAGCTTTTCTATTGTCTCCGACACTTTAACGTCGAAACGCCATAAATCAAGTTCGTTGATTTCGTGGACAAGGCGGTCAAATTCGTTTTGGACTTCAACGGAGTGCGCGGAAGAAATCGTTGCGGAAAGCTCGCGGTATCTTGCAAGCTTTTGCCCGATTTCTTTTAAGCCGCCCGCCACAACATCATACACGCTTCCCGACAAATCCGTCGGGACTTCCTGCGGAAGATAAGCGGTTTTTATGCCGCGCTGCCGTTCAACCATGCCGCCGTCGGATTCGCCTACCCCCGCAATAATTTTTAAAAGGCTGGTTTTCCCGCATCCGTTCCGCCCCACAAGCGCAAGAAAATCGCCTTTTGCGATATTCAAGTCCGCTCCGTCAAGCAGAACATGCGCCCCATACCTAAGCGATACATTGTTTAGCGAAATCAAGCTCATGATAAAAACGCCAAGACAAGCAGAAATTTATCCTAAACGCAACAAAGAAACGCGGTGTTAATACTCAAAAAACATAATCAATGGTACGGTCATTTTTGTTTTTAATAAGCGCATTTATTAGCGACTTAAAGGCGTCGGAGTTGCCTTTTGTTTTTTCGATTTCGCTTTCTGAAATTGGGTTTGACAATTCTTTTGACATTGCTTTTGCAAAGAAAATTTTATCTTCCCAATCAGTTGAATTTTGCGCAAGCAAGAGAAGGCTATCTAAAGAAATTCTTTCTAAAAACTCAGGGTTTTCTTTATAATACTTTATGCCCTCTTGTATGATTTTTGCGTAATTTTGCGGAAAATATTTTTTCACAATGTCTATATGATACATTGCAATAGCAAAATCTTTTTGGGGGTTACGCTGAGATTTTTCTTCTATATTTTTTGCGCTAATCAACTTATAAACGCCATCTTCCAATTTATAAATTTCCGTTGTTTCTCGAATTAGTTTTTGCAAAGTTTGCGGATCATGCAATTCGTCTAAATTTGCATGTGCAAGCGGCAAAAACTTATCAGATTTTTTCTCGGCAATTTTTGCGATTTTAATTTTTGTCTTAACATCGAAAATTTCATAATCAAGATTACGTATAAATCGGTCTATATTTTTTTCGTAAAAATCGGGCATAGCGTTTAAAATATCGTAAAGTTTTTTAAGCTTGAAAGAATAGATTTTCCCTCCTCCTTCAACTCTTACAAAATAATAGTAAAAGGCATCATTTAAGATTTTTTCAGACTCCTTTGTTTTTGGAATAAGCGAAAGAATATAATCAAAGTCTTTTTCATCTTCTGCAACATATATGTCAGAATACAGATTTTTGCCAAACTCATACTCCCAAACTTTTTTATCGCCTATATAAAGATTATAAATATATTTCCCGCCAATTTTTTCAGGAGAAATGTATTTTCTGATTTTAAATGCACCGTTTTTGGAAAAAATTTCCGTTATTTGTGATGAGGCAAAATCAGACTTTGAAATAAATTCCGTTTCCACACTATTTTCATCTGCATTATAAAAAATGAATAATGGACCATCTTCTTCCAATTTGAATTTAAGCTTTGAAAAATCTATTTTGGAAATATCCATAGCTTCTCCGCGATGTACATAAGAAGTTTCCAAGTCTTTAACTTCAAAATAATTTCTATCTATTGATATAGGAACATTTTTATGGATACTTTCAGATTTTGAAAGTTCGCGCATGCTTAGAACTTCAAAATATCCACGCAAATCATAATCATTTTTGATAAATCTAATTTCGCACTCTACTGATTTCCCATCAAAGTTTTTATATTTATCGTCATTTTTAAGTTCGATGTATGAAATGGAGATTTTTATTGTTTCCGGCACAAAAAGTATGAGTCTATCATCTTTAAAATTGACAAGCCCCCTTGTTTTGAAAATTCCACCATCATACAATTTAAAATAATCGTCTTTTGAAAGATGTCGTTGAGGGGAACTTAACTCCATAAGCGTATGCCAATTATTGTAGTTGTCATTTTGAGGACTATATAATAACCCCGCCCTGCGCTCCATATCGGAAGTTGAATACCAATCGCTTCCAAATTCTTCTATCTCGTAATCAACTATGCCGTTTTTTACGGAAATTTTTTTGTATTCAAAATCAGACGCGCTTCCAACCCGCCAATTATCGATTGAAAACCAATCGCAAAAAACCGGATATTCGCATTCGTACCCCATAACTTTTTTCGCAGAAATAGAATACCATCTTTTCTTTACGTTTGTAAGATAAAGCTTGTTATCGCTTGAAATCATATATTCCGCGACATAACCTCGCCAACAAGCAGATGAATTAATGCCAAAAAAAGGTCTTCTTTGCGGGAATTTTTCGTAATAAACTTCTAATGGCAGATTTAAATTATTATGGGCATCTAACGTGGATTCATATATATTAGTATAAGAATCATTAAAATTATGCCTTATAATATCGGGAGTTTGCATAGTTGCAAAACAAGTCAATCCCCATAAAAAAGTAGCGACACAGAATAATATTTTCATAATTAAAATATATTTTTTAAACACGAAACTTCAAGCAAATAAATTTGCCGCGCAACATATCCTTTATGTAAAACCCAAAACTATTCACGATACAAAATCTTACATTTTTGTAGAATTTGCGCATTTTTTTCAGAACATTTTTGTATTTTTATTGAACTTACGCAATCGTTTTTAGATAAAGCTCATAAAAATTTCGACGCAAACTTTCACAAGTCCCCGCAGAGTGCGCGGATTTCAATGAAAAAGCTCGAATTTAGAAAAGAAAATTTATGGCTATTAAAATCGGCATATTAGGTTATGGAAATCTCGGGCGAGGCGTTGAATGCGCCATACGCCAAAATCCCGATACGGAGCTTGCAGCCGTCTTCACAAGGCGCGATCCCGCATCCCTAAAAATTCAAACGCAATCCGCAAAAGTCGCAAGCGTTGACGAAATTCAAAACTGGACGGATAAAATCGACGTTTTAATCGTGTGCGGCGGCTCTGCCACCGACTTGCCGGAACAGTCCCCGAAATATGCGAAGCTCTTTAACTTAATCGACAGTTTCGATACCCACGCAAAAATTCCAGAACACTTTGCAAATGTCGATAAATCCGCGAAAGAAGGCGGAAAGGTCGCAATAATTTCCGTAGGCTGGGATCCGGGAATGTTCTCGCTAAACCGCCTTTACGCAAATGCGATTTTAACGGAGGGCAAAGACTACACTTTCTGGGGCAAAGGCGTAAGCCAGGGGCATTCCGACGCCATCAGAAGGGTTGAGGGCGTGCAAGACGGCAAACAATACACAATCCCCGTTGATTCGGCGTTAAAATCCGTAAGAGCGGGCGAAAATCCCGAACTTACAACGCGCCAAAAACACACGAGGGAATGTTTCGTCGTTTTAAAGGAAGGCGCAGATGCCGCAAAAGTGGAAAGCGAAATCAAAAATATGCCGAATTATTTCGCCGACTACGACACAACGGTGCATTTTATTTCGCAGGAAGAATTAAACAAAAACCATGGCGGAATTCCGCATGGCGGCATTGTTTTAAGGAGCGGCTCGACCAACGGCGGCAGGAACAAGCATATCATCGAATATTCATTAAAGCTCGATTCAAATCCTGAATTCACATCGTGCGTACTGCTTGCCTATGCGCGCGCGGCATACAGGCTTTCCAAGGAAGGCGCAAGCGGCTGCAAAACGGTGTTTGACATCGCCCCGGCCTATTTGAGCGCGAAAAGCGGCGAAGAGCTTAGGGCAACAATGCTTTGATTTAGAATAAAAAAACTTCAAAAAGGGCGCAAACGCGCCCTTTTTTTTGCGTCTTTGGCTTCATTTTTCCGCCCGCAAAAAAAATTAAAAAAAAAGATTTGTAAAAATAAAAATTTTACTATTAAATTGAAACCAAGTTTAAAAACAAACAAATAAACACTATGGACAAGAAACTGAAAATATTGGCGATATTCCTTGCCGCTCTTCCGTTTGTTTCGGTATCGGGCGCATGGGAAAAGAAAACAGCTCCCCTCATGACAAAATGGTCGGAGCTTGTAGGCCCTGAAAACGCCCTTCCCGAATATCCGCGCCCGCAGCTTGTGCGCGAAAAATGGCTGAACTTAAACGGCATTTGGGAATTCGAGGGAGTTGAAGGAATAAACAAGCGCATTCCGTCATACGAATGGAAAGGCGTTGACGAGAGCATTTTTAAAGACGTAAAAAGTGGCAAAAAGCTTTCGGGTGAAATCCTTGTCCCCTATCCGGTGGAATCCGCGCTTTCGGGCGTAATGAAGCATTACGAATACTTAAAGTACCGCCGCGAATTTGAAATCCCGCAGGACTGGAAGGGCAAAGACGTAAAACTCAATTTCGGAGCCGTCGACTTTATGTGCGACGTTTACATAAACGGAAAGCTCGCAGGCTCGCATAAGGGCGGCTACGACGCGTTTTCGTTTAACATCACGAAGCTTTTGAAAGGCGGGAAAAACGAAATCATAGTTTCCGTTTACGACCCTACCGACAACGGCATAAACACCGTA
>JAGBWO010000070.1 GCA_017629765.1 Opitutales bacterium
GCGTCGTCGGCATTACTGCGGGCAAGCTAAGCCGCGAATTCAACCGCCCCGTGATTGTCTTCGGCGAAACCGACGAAGGCTATACGAAGGGTTCCGGCAGAAGCATCGCGGGTTTGGATTTGGTTGAGTGCCTCTCGCATTGCACGGAGTTTTTGGGCAGCTGGGGCGGGCATCCGATGGCAGTCGGAGTTTCGGTAAAGGAAGACAAGATGGCGGAATTTAAGGCAAAGCTTAATTCCGTAATCCGCAAAAGGCTTGAAGAAGGGGTTTCTTTTGAGCCGGAACTCCACGTTTCATTGGAGCTTGCGCACGAGGACATCTGCTTTGAGCTTTTGGACGAGCTTGAAATACTCCATCCATTCGGGGAAGGCAACAAGGAGCCTATTTTTGCAATAAAAGAAGTGGTATTGGAAAAGCCCGTTGAAGCGTTCGGCGGCGGGCAGAACTTTAAATTCCAGCTTCCGCTCAACAACGGAACTTGGATTAGCGCGGTTGCTTGGAGAATGGGGCGAAATCTTCCGCCCGTAAACACTAAAATCGATTTTGCAATGCACCTTTCATGGAACAGGTGGAACAAGCGCAAAACTCCGCAGGCTACCATTGTCGATTGGCGCGTATCTTCTTAGGCGCGATTTTAGGCCGTGAAACTTTTGTATAAGAACAAGTTTTTGCGCGTTTGCGTCGGTTTTGCATTGCTTGCGGGGCTTTACGAGTCTGCGGCGCGCGTTTTCGATTTTTTCGGGATAGCCTTTCCTCCGTCGCTTGTGGCAATGGTCATTCTTTATTTTCTGCTGCTTTTTAAAATTCTTCCACTTTGGGTTGTGGAAGACGCCTGCAAGCTTGTTTTGAAATTTATGCCGCTTTACTTTGTCCCGATTTTAGTCGGGATAATGTCGTACAAAGAGCTTCTTGCGGGCAAGATATGCTCGATATTTTTCGCCCTGATTTTAAGCGCGGCAATAACCATGCTTGCGACCGCTTTTTGCGTGGAGTTTCTGCAAAAGCGCAAGTGCGGCGCGAAAGGCAGGGAGGAGAATAAAAGTGAAAGAATTTTTTGAAGGCGATTTTTTTGCCGCGCTTGCGGGGGTTGTATCCACGATTGCGGCGTTTGTTTTTGCGAAGTTTTTGGGGCGGGCGAAAATTCTAAGCTTTATGCCGCCGATAATTGTTTCGTCGCTCATTATAATTTTGGCTGTGGAAAACTCCTCCGCGACTTACGAGGGCTACGCCAAAGGAGGGGATTTGATTGTCTATCTGCTCTATCCCGCTACGGTCGCGCTTGCCTATCCTCTTTACAAAAACACCGAGCTGATACGCCTAAACGCCCTCGAAGTGTTTTGCGCCGCATTGGTTTCCACTTTCACGAGCGTTTTTTCGATATTTATCATCGGCTCTTTTATGGGGCTTGGCGAAGAGATAATAAATTCAATATCCTCTAAATGCGTGACTACCCCCGTCGCGGTTGAAATTTCAAAGATGACCGGCGGAATTTTGGGAATTACCGTCGCAAGCGTGTTCGTGTCGGGCATATTCGGCGGAACTTTCGGGCATGGCTTGTTAAGGATGTTCGGCATAAAAGACGATGTTTCAATCGGGCTTGCAATCGGTTCGGCAAGCCATGTGATAGGGACTGCGAAGTGTATGCAAGTCAGCGAAAAGCAGGCGGCAATGAGCGCGCTTATACTGATTTTGACGGCGATTTTTACAACTTTTTTGCTTTTTATTTTGCAAACGTAGGCTCTTGTGCTAAAAAATTTTTTCTATGGGAGAAAGTAGGGCTAAGGCGTGGAGCTGGGTTCCGTGCCTGTATTTTTTGGAAGGTCTGCCAAACACCGTCGTTATGGCGGTGTCGGTATTGTTTTACACATCTTTGGGAATGAGCGCGACGTCCGCTGCCGCGCTTACGAGCGCGCTTTATCTGCCATGGGCTGTCAAGCCCTTTTGGAGTCCCCTTGTGGACACTGTTTCAACAAAGCGCAAGTGGGTTTTGGCGTGCGCGCTTGCATTTGTTCCGGCTTTTTTGGCGTTGGCTTTTTCTCCGTTTGTTGAA
>JAGBWO010000011.1 GCA_017629765.1 Opitutales bacterium
GGAGTAAAGGTTACGATAGACTCCTCGACTCTCGCAAACAAGGGTCTTGAAGTGATTGAGGCAAAGTGGCTCTTCGACGTAAGCCCCGAGCAGATTGAGGTTGTCGTGCACCGCCAGAGCATCGTGCATTCTATGGTCCGTTTTAAGGACGGCTCGGTATTGGCGCATCTTGCCCCGCCTTCGATGACTTTCCCCATTGAGCATAGTCTGCTTGTCCCCGAAAGGGGAAATCCGATTTTGCCGTCCGTCGATTTCACAAAATGCCTAAGCCTCGATTTTGCGCCGCCGGATACATTGCGCTTTCCGTGTTTAAAGCACGCCTTTGACGCCCTCAAAACAGGAGGAACGGCGACTGCCATATTCAACGCTTCAAACGAAGTTGCCGTTGCAAACTTCATAAAAGGGAAGATTTCATGGCTTGATATTCCCAAAGTTGTCGGCTCCGCGCTTGAAAAAATAGATTCGGGCGATGTAAACTCTATCGAGGAGCTTTTGGAGCGCGACGCATTCGCAAGGGCGAAGTCGGAAGAAATAGTAAAAGAGCTTGGAAGGCGTTGCAATGCCTGATTTCTCGTCGATTTTTGAAAGCGCGTTCGGCGTCGCCGTAATGATAGTATTTTTCGGCGGCTCGATTTTTGTGCATGAACTCGGGCATTTTCTCGCGGCGAAGTGGAGGGGTCTGAAAGTTTTGAAATTTTCGATAGGTTTCGGCCCTAAAATTTGCTCTTGGAAGGGCAGGGACGGCTGTGAGTACCGCATTTCCCTCCTGCCGTTCGGCGGATACGTCGCGCTGCCGCAGCTTGCCGATATGGGAAGGCTTGAAGGCGGCGAAGGTAAAGGCGCGGGCGGAATGGGCGAAGAGGAGCGGCTTGCCCGAACCCTTCCCGAAATTTCGTATTTTGACAAAATGGTCGTTTCGGCGGCGGGCGCGTTTTTTAATCTGTTGTTTGCATTGGTTTTGGCGGCGATTATTTGGATTGTGGGCATTCCCGCTTCCGTTTCTTTAAATTCCACCCAAGTGGGCTTTGTTCCGGAAGAAATTGTTTCGGACAACGAAACCGTTAAATGCCCCGCGTATTTGGCGGGAATTCGAGAGGGCGACAAAATTTTGGAAGTCGATTCAGTAAAGCCCGAAAACTTTTCAAACATAGCCGAGCTTGTCGCAATGGGCACTGGCAGGTCGGAAGACGGCAAGCCGCAGGTGCGCATTAAAATAGAGCGCGGCGGAAAAATTTTTGACGTCGACGTAAATCCAGTTCTTGTAAAAACCAATCCAAAAACAGGCGACGAAATACGAATGATTGGCATTTACCCTGTAACTTCAATGAAAGTTGCGGCAGTTATGAAAGGCTCTCCTGCGGAAAAAGCAGGCATTCGCGCCGGAGATGTCGTAAGCAAGGTTAACGGGGTGAATGTTTATTCAAACAACCAAGTCGGCGCGCTTTTGAAGAATGTCGAAAAAGAGGCGGTTGTGGAAGTTTTGAGAGGCGGCAATGTAGAGATTTTGAAAATCGCGCCAAAAAAAGTTTTTATAACAAAGCCTCTTTGCAATCTGTTCGCTTCCGACGGGAAAAAGGCGGTTTCATTTTTGTCGCTGTCGTCTGACAAGTCTAAAAATTTGGATGTTCACGCAAACGGTTCGATTGCGCTTTTTTGGGTGAACGGAAATTTGGATTTTTTGGAAAACGCAAAACAGGGAGACATCCTTTTGCAGCTTAACGGCGTCGAAATTCAAAAGCTGTCGGTTTTGAACGAGCGCATAAACGTCTCTTCAAATGTTTACTCCAAAATGCTTTTGTCGAATCCCGACGGCACAAATATGCGCGAAATAACCCTTCCGCCGTCAACTTCTTCCGAAATTGAAGCCGCAGGATTCAAAATGCTTTTGGGCTATGAAATAAAAGAGGAGCGCGCGGTTTTGCATCCGGGCATAGCCGAGCAGTTTAAGGAAAATATTGTGCGCACATGGGGCGCGTTAAAGGGCCTTGTAAGCCCGTCGAGCGACATAGGCTTAAAGCATCTTTCCGGGCCTGTCGGGATTGGCAGGGTTATGTACCGCTTCTCTTTGGTGGACATAACGCTTGTGCTTTCTTTTGCCGTCTTGGTAAACATAAATCTTGCGATATTAAACCTCCTTCCGATTCCCGTTTTGGACGGGGGGCATATGCTTTTTGCGACCATTTCAAAACTTATGCGCAAAAAAATCCCCGAGGGCATTGTGGCGGGTTTGCAGGGAATTTTTATGCTTCTTTTCGTCTTTTTAATGTTTTATGTCTTCTATTTTGACATAATGCGCTGGAGCGGCGACAATTCGGAGGAAGCGTTGGAAAATCTCTATCGCGCATATTATGTAAACGATGTAAATTTCAAGGAATAACAAAACTATGGAAAACTATTGCACATCCAGATTTAACTGCGTCAGATTTCAGACGCGCGAGGTTATGGTAGGCGGCGTCGGCATAGGCGGCGGCAATCCCATACGCATACAGTCGATGACGAACACCAAAACCATTGATGTCGCCTCTTCCGTAAAACAATGCATTCAGCTTGCCGAGGCGGGATGCGAAATAATAAGGCTCACCGCGCAAAATTTGGAGGCGGCAAAGGCCCTGAAATTCATATCCAAGGAATTCAAGGCGGCGGGGTTTGAAAATCCGCTTGTGGCAGACATTCATTTTCTTCCCGCAACCGCGATGGAGGCCGTTGAGCATGTCGAGAAAATCCGCGTAAACCCCGGCAATTTCAGCGACAAAAAGCTTTCCGGGCATGTGGAATATACGGACTCGCAGTACGCCGAAGAGCTTGAAAAAGTTCGCGACAAGTTTGCGCCTCTTGTCAAAAGATGCAAGGAGCTTGGCAGGGCAATGCGCATCGGCACCAACCATGGCTCTCTTTCCGACCGCATAATAAGCCGTTACGGCGACACTTCTTTGGGAATGGTTTAAGCCGCATTTGAGTTTGCGCGCATTTGCAGGGATATGGATTTTAACGATTTCGTATTCTCCTTCAAGGCGAGCAATACGCGGATAATGACCGAAACTTACCGCCTCGCCGTCAAAATGATGAAGGAGGAAGGCTTTGCAAATCCACTGCATTTGGGGTTACCGAGGCAGGTTTCGGGGAGGATGCCCGCATAAAAAGCGCAATCGGAATTGCTGGGCTTTTGTTCGACGGAATAGGGGATACGATAAGGGTTTCGCTTACGGAAGACCCCGTGGAGGAAGTTCCTGTTGCGATAGAGTTTGCGCGTCTGATAGACAAGGTTCGCGCGCAAAAAGCCGTAGCGCAGATTGACGAAGGCTTGGATTTTTATTCCTACAACCGACGCAAGTGCGGAGAAGTCGAAATTAACGGCGTAAAAGTCGGGGCAGACAGCGTACCGTCTGTCGCCGTGTTTGGAGGAGAAGACGAACATGCTGAATTTTCCTTTGACACTTTGAACAGGTGCGGCGATTTTTACTTTGCGAAGTGCCAAGAGCCTTGCGACTTGGAAGACGCGTTAAAGCATGCCAAGGTCGTTGCGGCGGAAATTGAAGCCGACAAACTCATAGATTTTTCGGGTATCATAAGAAATGCTCCGAGAGGCTCTGTGGTGCTTGTTCCTTCCGCTCCGACAGGCGGAAGGCATTCGGTGGGAGAAGCGAGAATGCTTGTAGCGAAAGCCAAGAAGCTTCATTTGGATTGCCCCGTGATGCTTAAATTCGACGATTCAAAAAGCCTGATTCCTAATGCCGACGAAGCTTCAAAGCTGACCGAGGCTTCGATTTATTTGGGTTCGCTTTTTACCGACGGAATTGGCGACATTGCCTCTTTGGAAATTTCAAAATCGCCGAAACGCAACGCCGAACTTGCCCTTGCCATATTGCAGGGCGCGCGCGCAAGAAAAAGCAAAGCCGAATACATCGCATGCCCAAGCTGCGGAAGAACCCTTTACAATATTCAGGAAACCGCCGCAAAAATCAAGGCGAGAACATCGCACCTTAAAGGTCTCACAATCGGAATTATGGGCTGTATTGTAAATGGTCCCGGAGAAATGAGCGACGCCGATTTCGGCTACGTCGGCGGAGCTCCCGGAAAAATCAACCTTTACAAAAACAAGCAGTGCGTTGAAATCAACATTCCGCAGGAAGAGGCAATAGAGCATTTGATTGACCTCATAAAGGCTTCGGGGCGCTGGGTCGAACCCGACGAAAAATAAGGTTTTGCGCCGGAGAAAATTTTGGCAAGCCGAACTTATTGGATTGGGTTCGGCTTTTCTTTTTGCATGAAAAATTCCTGCGCCGAAAATTGGGGGGCGGACTTTATTTTTGCGTCTTTGTAGTAGGCTCCGTTTTGGTGCAGGTAGTCCGAATACATGTTGTCTTTTAAGAGGTTTCCCAAAATTTCTTCCGTGACGCGCTCTTTTATCGAGTGATTTTCTATCGGAAAAATGCACTCTATTCTTCTAAACATATTGCGGGGCATAAGGTCTCCCGAACCCGCGAAAAGAAGCGGATTGCCCCCGTTTTCAAAGTAGTAAATCCTGCTGTGTTCAAGGTAGACGCCCACGATGCTCTTTACGGTGATGTTTTCGCTAAGCCCTTTAACCTGCGGCACAAGCCCGCAAATTCCGCGCACTATAAGGTCTGTCTTGACCCCCGCCTGCGAGGCTTCGTAAAGGGCGTCGATTGCGCTTTGCTCTATCAGCGCGTTTGTCTTTGCGATAATTCTTGCGGGCTTTCCGTCTTTTGCGTTTTTGATTTCGTTTTTTACAAGCTCCAAAAATTTTGAATGGAAGTTGAATGGGGCGACTATCAGTTTTTTGAACTGCGGATTTGCGACTTTGCCGGTCAGGGTGTTGAACACTTGCGCGACCTCTTCGCATATGGATTTGTCGGCGGTAAAGAACGACAAGTCGGTGTACGCCTTTGCGGTTTTTGAATTGTAGTTGCCCGTCCCGATATGGGCGTAAAGGCGCATTCCGTCGTTTTCCTTGCGCACGATAAGGCAGATTTTGCAGTGCGTTTTAAGCCCCACGATTCCGTAGACCACATGCACGCCCATCTCTTCAAGCTCTCTTGCCCATCGTATGTTTTTTTCCTCGTCGCCGCGCGCTTTAAGCTCCACAAGCACTGTCACCTGCTTGCCTTTCATTGCCGCGTCTTTAAGCGAATTTAAAATGCGGGAATCGCTGTTTGTGCGGTAGAGGGTAAGCTTTATGGCGAACACGTTTTCGTCGTTTGCGGCGCGCGCAATGAATTCTTCGACGGGGCGGAAGCTTTCATAGGGATGGTGCAAGAGCCTGTCGCTTTCTTTTAAGGCGTCGAATATCGCGTTCGGGTCTTTAAATTCGGGAGGCGTGGCGGGCTTGTATGGCGGAAATTTCAAGTCGGGACGGCTTATCA
>JAGBWO010000071.1 GCA_017629765.1 Opitutales bacterium
GCTGCCGTTGTAGGCGGTTACCTTTCCTTGATACGGATAGCCGCCCTTTGCGGGCGCGGGACCGAACGCCTCGCCCTCCACGGTCCATTTGGGCGCATAAGAGCCGCTTTCAAAATCGTCGACAATTACGTCCGCCTTCCCGAAACACTGCATCGCCGACATTGCGAACAAAGCTAATATTATTTCTTTCATTGACCATCCTTTCATATGGCATCGATTTTTTTAAACTCTGTTTCAAAATATCGAAAAAAATTTTTTTGTCAACGGAAATCGGTCCAACCCCAAAGAGAATGGATTTTCAAGTCAAAATAAGGATATTTTGCGGATATTAAGAGGACGGCAAACGGACACCGAAAAAGCCCGCAATCCCTTTATTCATCAACAAAAAAGCCCCTAAATGCTTTAATTTAGGGGCTTCAAAGAAAGTGCTTTAGAAGGGACTTGAACCCTTACGCCTCGCGGCATACGAACCTGAATCGTACGTGTCTGCCAATTCCACCACTAAAGCTTGATTTAAAGATAAAGAATAAAATGTTGATGTGCCGATTAGTCAAGTTTTCTTTAAAGCAAATTGTCTTTTGCGTATTTTACCGCGTTTTCCAAATCGAAAAACGCCCCGTCAAGCTGTGCTTCGTATGCCGCATTCAAAATTTCCTTGAATTTCACGCCCGGGACAAGCCCCAATTCTATCAAATGCCTGCCAAGAAGTATCGGCTTGGGCGCTGAATCCTTTATTGCGAGAGCCTCCGCCCGCTGCATAATCCACAATCCCTGCGGAGACTCTTCGGGTTCTATGGGAGGGCGTCCGTTTCTGTCGGCGTCGTCGAGGCGCACAAGGCGGTCGATGCGCTTCACCTTGCCCGCAAGCCGCCGTATTGCCCCGTCGCCTGCGCTGCTTCGCCAAAGGTCCAAAACAGCCATATGGCGCTCCACCAAAGGAACGACTTCCTCGGCAATTGATTTTTCGCGCGTAAGATTTTCCAAAAACCTGCGCGCCACTTTGCCTCCGGCAATATCATGCCCGTAAGAATGTATCGCGCCGTCGTCTCCAATAGATGTGCATTTGGGCTTTCCCATATCGTGGCAGAGCACTGCAAGCCCGACAATCAAATCCTCCCTTTCGTCGCCTATACGCTTCTTTGCAAAAGAATCCATGCAATAGGCCGTGTGGACATAAACGTCGCCTTCGGGATGCCAGCGCGGGTCTTGCGGACAATCCACCATATCCGCAAGCTCTTTGAAATATTTTACCCATCCGCAGTCCCGCAAGAAGAACAAGCCCCTTGAAATTTCCCCGCCCTTTAAAATCAGTTTTTTCCATTCCTCAAAAATCCTCTCGGCGGGAAGATTTTCCATTTCTATTTTGGAGCAAAGTTCGACTGTTTCGGAAGCCACGTCCAAGTTGAACCGCGCCGCGAACTGCATTGCCCTTAGCACGCGCAAAGGGTCTTCCGAAAAACGTTCGGAAGTATGGCGCAGGATTTTGTTTTTCAAGTCGTCCATCCCCCCGAATTCGTCGATGGTTTCGCCCGAAAGAATGTCGTATAAAATCGAATTTATGGTGAAGTCGCGGCGCGCGCAAGCATCTTTGGGCGGCAAAAAAGGATCGCCCACGATTTCAAACGCCTTATGTCCGGCCCCCGTCTTTCTTTCGGTGCGCGGCATGCTTACATCAATGTCCAAGCCCTTTAAAATCCAAACTCCAAAGCTTTTCCCGACAATTTCAAACCTGAATTTTTTCGATAAAATCCTTTCGATTTTTTCCGCTTCAAGCCCGTATATCTCCACATCCACGTCCTTAGGCTCGACTCCGAGCAGGGCGTCGCGCACGCATCCGCCCACGCAATACGCCCTTCCTCCCGCCGCACGGGCTTCGCGCGCCAAAAATTCGCACGCATTTTTAGATTTTTCGTCAGCGAAAATTTTCATAAACATCGGCATGTATAAAATTAGTTGTTGACGAATTTTGCAAGTGAAAGTTTAATTAAAAAAAACAATAAATTTTGAAAAATTTTATGCAAGAGAGCCAATTTTCATTAAAAGGCAAAACTATACTGCTAACCGGCGCGACTTCCGGAATTGGCAAAGAATGCGCCGGAATTTTTGCAAAACTCGGAGCAAACCTCGTTTTGAGCGGAAGGAGCGAAAGCAAGCTTAAAACGGTTTCAAAAGAGCTCGGACTGGAAAACCGGCATTCGATTTGCGCGGATTTAAGCGACGAAAATTCGCTCTCGCTCCTTGCGCAAAAAGCCCCTCCCCTCGACGGATTTGTCGCGTGCGCCGGAGTGCATTATTCGTCGCTTCTAAAATTTTCCGACGAAAGCGAAATTGAAAAAACCATAAACTTAAACTGCACGGCGCAAATAAAGCTCACGCGGTTTCTGCTGAAAAACAAGAAATTCAACAAGGGCGCGTCGCTGGTTTTCATATCTTCTACAAGCGCGTTTTTGCCCCAGCCCGCGATATCGGCATACTCCGCCTCGAAAGCCGCGCTGATTGCCTTTGCGAAAGCCCTGTCGGCAGAAATCGCGCCGAGGAAATGCAGGGTTAACGCAATATGCCCCGCCCTTGTAAAGACGCCCATGACCGAATCCTTCCTAAATCAAAACCCCGACCTTGCAAAAATCGACGAGGCAAAATATCCTCTCGGCTACGGCAAGCCCGAATATGTGGCAAACGCCGCCGCCTTTTTGCTTTCGGACGCTTCGGTTTGGATTACGGGAACAAGCCTTACGGTTGACGGAGGGCTGACAGGCTCAAAGTAAATGAATATCATTGTTTGCGAAGACGATTTCGGCTTGGACGTTTTTTGCTTTGCAAAAAGCGCGGGATGGAACGCGTCGGGATTTCTAAGTCCCGCGCCGATAAAAAATTTTCCCGCAGAAAGCTTGGGACCCCTTGAAAACTATGCCCCGCAGGCGGAAGACGAATTCTGCCTTGCGATAAAAGACATAAAAAAGCGCATCGCCGCCGCCGATTTTCTGAAAGGGAAAAATGCGAAGTTCGCAAAAATAATCCATCCCTCATGCGAAGTTTCGCGGTTTTCCGAAATATCTCAGGGAGTGATTGCAGCCCCGTTTTGCCTTGTTTCGGCGGGAGCAAAAATCGGGGAATTTTCGATAGTCGAAAGCCATTCCCAAATCGGGCATAACGCAAGCGCGGGAGCTTTTTCAAACATAGGCCCGCATTGCGACCTTACGGGGTTTTGCCAAGTCGGCGACAGATGCGATATCGGAAGCGGCTGCGCGCTCGTTCCGAAAGTGAAAATCGCATCCGACGTAAAAATCAGGGCAAATTCAACAGTTCTAAGCTCCAAGCGCAAGGCGGGAACTTTCTGAAAAGCGTTTCAGCTTTGCCCTAAATCCGATTCCTCCTGATAAATCCGCAAGCCAAATACCGGCAAAAGCGCGATGAACATATCCATAAAATCCGCCTGAATGCGCTCAAATGCGACCCATTCCGTATTGTTGACAAAAAAGTAAAACTGCAGCGGAAGCCCTTCCGAAGTGGGGTCGAGCTCCCTTACCATATATGTCATCTGCAAGTTTACGCTGGGGCTGTTCCTTATCAGAAACTCGGCGTAAGCCCTGAATAGCCCGAGATTGGTAAGCGTCTTTCCCTCCGCGTCCGCGCTAAAATCATCGGGGTTGAATTTTTCAAAAAAAGCGGAGGTCTCGGGCTTTTCACGCAAAGAAGACAAATCTTTCGCGGAGAAAAATTTTATGCTTTGCTGGTCTATCATAATCGAACGCATAACGCGCCTGCCTCCCGAAACTTCCATTGTGCGCCAGTTCTTGAAGGAGTCGCTAACAAGGGCGTAAGGCGGAATTGTGGTTATGGTGTTGTCGAAATTGTAAACCTTCACCGCATTAAGCCCGACTTCAACCACATTCCCGTCGGCGTTGTATTTTTTTACGGTAATCCAGTCGCCAATCCGAAGCATATCGTTTAACGAAAGTTGAATTCCCGCCACAAACCCCAAAATCGTGTCTTTGAAAATCAACATCAAAATTGCCGCCGACGCCCCCAAGCCTGTGAGCAGAGAGCGCGGAGACTTGTCTATCAAAATGCCTATTACGATAATTGCCGCCACAAAAACCACGACAACCTGAAATATCTGCACAAACCCCTTTACATAATTGCCCCCGTTTGCCGCCTTCTTCTTTGAAAATATTTCATTCAGCGCGGAAAGCAGGGAATTTAAGAGGCGCACCCCCAAGACGATAATCCAAATCAGGCAAAAACGCTCGAGTATATTTGCCCCGGGTTCGCCGTCGTAAAACACTGCGGGCAGAAAAACAAGCACAAGCAGGGCGGGCAGAAAACTCGCAAGCTTTCCAATCAGATTGTGGGAGGCAATGGCGTTTCTGACGTAGGGATTTTTCTTTTCCAAAAATCTCTTGGCGATTTTAAAGAATACAAGGCGCAAAATGCATGCCAGCGCGAACGCCGCCGCAAATATCAATACGACAAATATGGCCGAAACGCATAATTCGACTTTGTCCTCGGAAATTGCGCTCAATCTTTCCGTTAAAAAATCCCTGAATTTATCCATAATGCCCGCAAAAAATTTTCCATCCAAGCCCGCAATCCAAAAAATACTTGAACAATGCGAAATAACATTTAAATTATATCGTCAGTTTTTAATGCGAACTTTAATGTTAAGCCGTTTTAAGCTCAAGTTTTTTGCGCATTTTTGATATGGGGTGCGGGGAATTGCGAGGGGTTGAATGCGGGCTTAAAAATTTTCAAAATATTTGCCTATGTTTCGACAAATAAAGCTTGCCGTTTCCGCGGTTTTCTTTGCATGCGCGCTCCCGTTTATTCTGCAAGGGCAGGAGCTTCCGCTGCAAGCCTTCCAAACCCCCGACGGAGAATACACGAAAAACGACAATTTCAGGCTGACTTCCAGAAACAGCAAAGTTGCCTGGATTGAAAAAAAAGGCTCCCCGATTTTCCTGCAGCCGCGCGGGGGGAAATGGCCGAACACGCCAAAAGACGAGATATTTCTTGAAATGACATTTGCCGACGCCTCCTATGGAAGGCTCGAAGTCCGCGCAATAAATACGATGGGGCAGGAAATCAAGCCCGACAAGTCCACATACCATATCCTTCTGAATTCCCGCTCATGGAAAACCGCCCACTACCGTTTTTCGGGAATAAAAAAAGACGACATTAAAGCCTTCTCGGTAAGGCTCAGGGAATCGCACTGGTCGGAAGACCGAGCCGCGACTCCCAACCCCGTATTGGCAATCGCAAAGGCAAGCGTAAGCGGGGAAGCCTTCAATAACGCCTACTTCAAATACCTGATTGCGGAATCTTGGAAATATCCCTACAA
>JAGBWO010000072.1 GCA_017629765.1 Opitutales bacterium
GGCGGAATGCTTTCTGAAATTATGGAAATTTAAAATGCCCAGCCTAATAAAAATACTGCCTTTTTTGCTTTTCATTGCGCCATGCGCTTTTGCAAAGCCGCCGTCTGTTATGTTTGTCTATCCCGCAGGGGGCAAAACCGGCACAACATTCAAAGCCGTAATCGGGGCTCTCGACGCCGACTTCGCAAACGGAATTTCAATTTCCGGAAGCGGTGTTTCCGCAAAAATCATAAGCGTAAACGAAATGCCCCCCGAACGCGCCCAGGCGGCCGCAAAGCGAAACGAAGCCAAGGGAATGAAATTTATCGAAGCCGAAATCAAAATTTCAAAGGATGCCGAAATCGGGACGCGCGACTTGCGCCTCACAAGTGCCGAAGGGGCTTCTACTCGCTATTTTTTCGAAATCGAAAACCTAAGCGAAATACTCGAAATCCCCTCGCACTCGTCGATAAAAACAGCGCAAAAAATCGAAAAGCTGCCCGCCGCCATAAACGGGCAGACATACGAAGGCGACAGGGATTTTTACGAATTTAAACTCGCAAAAGGCAAAACCTATGTTTTCGACCTGCACGCCCGCAAAATCCGCCCGTACCTCGCGGACGCCGTGCCGGGATGGTTTCAGGCAACAATGCGCCTTTACGACCAAAGCGGAAAATCGCTCGAATACGCCGACGATTTTCAAAACTCTCCCGATCCCGTCCTGATTTTTACCCCCGAAAAGACCGCATCTTATTTTCTGGAAATCAAAGACGCGCTCTACCGCGGAAGGGACGACTTTGTTTACAGGCTTAGGGCCGGAGAGCTTCCGTTTATAAAATCCATTTTCCCGTGCGGCGGAAATTCAAAAGAAATTACCCAAATCGATATTGACGGCGTAAACCTCCCCGCAAAAAAATTAAAGGTATCGAAGGATTCAAAGGGCTTGAATTTAAAGGAAATATCGCTTTCCAAAAATTCAATTTTATCAAATTCGGCCAAATTTGAATTCGAAGACCTGCCCGAAATCAATGCGCAGCCGGCTTCCGAAATTCCGCAAGAGCCTTTAAAAATTCCATGCGTCGCAAACGGCGTTTTTAAAAATCCGTATGACAAATTCCAATTTTTAATAAGGGCAAAAAAAGGCGAAGAGCTGAAATTTGAAGTCCTGAGCTCGCGCTTGGGATATCCGGTTGACAGCCGCTTAAAGCTGGTAAATTTAAAAAACGGAAAGCAAGTCGCCTTCAACGACGACTTTGACGACGCCTCTTTCGGGCTTATAACTGCGCAGTTCGATTCGCGCATAATATACAAATTTCCAAGCGGCGGAGACTTTCTCCTGATTTTGGACGAAGCCCAGAACAAGGGCGCGGACGACTGCGTTTTCAGGCTAAAAATAGCAAAGCCCAAACGAGATTTGCAGGTTCTGCTCACGCATTCAAATCCGCAGCTGCCAAAGGGAAACTTTGCCCCTCTCGGCATTTCGGCCGTAAAAAAAGGCGGCTGGGACGGAGACATAGAAATTATCGCAAAAGACCTTCCCGAAGGCATAACGGCGGAAAAATGCGTCATTGAAAAAAAGAAGAATTTTGCATTTCTGGTTCTGAAAGCAAAAGAAACCTGCAATGTCAAAAACTTTGAGCCCAAACTTTTCGCCCTGGCAAAATTCGGAGAAGAAACAAGGGAAATCCCCGTGACGGCGTCGGAAGAGCTCACGCAGGCGTTTTTTATCACGCATACCCTCCCGATAGAAAGCGCAAATGTTTCTACGCTTCCCAAAGCTACGTTTAGAATTGAATGGGGAGAGCTGCCGACTCTGCCCGCGACAATCGGAGCCGGCA
>JAGBWO010000073.1 GCA_017629765.1 Opitutales bacterium
GCCTTCGACAAATCGCCCTTTACAAGGGCATAGTGGATGCGCTTTGTATCCTTTGACTTCAGCCCCACAAAATTGAATTCCCCGAAGCGGGTTTCTATTTTGCGCTCGAAAGTGCGCTCCATCAAATGCTCGTGGCGCAGGCGGTATTCGATTAGGTCCGCAACGCTCATAAGCTTCATGCCGTGCTTTTTCTTAAATTCGACTAAATCGGGAAGGCGGGCCATGGTGCCGTCGTCGTTCATAATCTCGCAAATGGCGCAGCAAGGCTTTAAGCCGGCAAGGCGCGCCAAGTCCACGCTCGCCTCTGTATGGCCGCCGCGCTCGAGAACGCCGCCCGGCCTCGCCCTCAAAGGCTGGATATGCCCCGGGCTTACAAAGGCTTCGCTTCCGACGCTGAAATCCGCCATTAAATTCAAAGCCCTCGCCCTGTCCGCCGCGCTTATGCCCGTAGTGACGCCGCTTGCCGCGTCCAAAGTGACAGTGTATGCAGTTCCCTTCGGGTCGCGATTTACCTTTACCATGTCTTCTATGCCGATTTGGTTGAGACGCTCCGAAGTTGTCGGGGCGCACAAAAGCCCGCGCGCATAGCGCAGCATGCAGTTCACGGTTTCGGGAGTGGCAAGCTCCGCAGAAAGAATCATATCGCCTTCGTTTTCGCGATTTTCATCGTCGACGATTATCACGATTTTGCCTTGCGCAAAATCTTTTATGCAATCTTCGACGCTGTCCATTTGGCTTTTCATAACAAATAAAAAGATGTATTATTGCGGATTGGACTTCAATTTATCAATATCTTTTTGTTGAAGTTTTTTGTACGACCCCTCCGCAATGCGCCGCAATTCGTATTTTCCGATTTGAAAGCGCACAAGCTCTTTAACGAAATAGCCGACAGCCTCAAACATTCTGCGGATTTCGCGCTTCCTGCCCTGGTTCAACCAGACTTCAAGCCTTCTTGAATACAGCGGGGCATCCTTGTTTGCAAGGGTTGAAATGCGCAATGCCCTAAGCTTTTCGCCGTCATGCATAACGCCATCCAAAAGCACGGGGATAAGCGTTTTGTCAAAATCGCGGTTTAGGAGGATGCGGTAGCGTTTCACGACGCCATTTGAGGGATGGGTTATGAAATTTGCAAGCTCTCCGTCGTTTGTCAAAATCAAAAGCCCCTGAGAATTCTTGTCGAGCCTGCCGACGCAAAAAAGCTTCATTTCAGAATACGGCTCGCGCAATAGCTCAAAAACCGTCTTTCCGTCGAACTGGTCTTCATTTGTGCAAAGATAGCCCGCAGGCTTGTTCATTGCAAGAACAACTTTTTCTTCAACAATGCCCTTTACCGCCTTGCCGTCAACCACCACCCTGTCTTTTTCAGGGTTTACGTCCGCGCCGATTTCGGCGGGCGCGCCGTTTAAGCTCACGCGCCCTTCCAAAATCCGCTTTTCAGCTTCGCGCCGCGAACAAATTCCGCATTGCGACAAATATTTTTGAATTCTCATACAAAGAGCTTTTTTCTAAAATTTTCTACGCCTTTTTATATTCGGCTTCGATAAATTTTGCAAACTTGCCGATTTTTTCGGCATAAACTGCGACATTTTCGGCAATCGGCTCAACCGTTTTCGATGCGTCGGACTTGCAGAATTTTTCCGCCAAGTCGCTCCAAGAAAATCCCCCGCTTGCGTTAGCCGCGCGCAACGCCGCGCCCAAGGCGGCGGAGTTGCCGACCTTCATGCGCTCGATTACCGCGTTAAATACATCGGCGGCAACCCTCGCCATTCCGTCGCTTTTGCTCGCGCCTCCCGTAAGGCGTATGCGCGACGGCTTTGAGCTCATCCAGTCGGAGCGCAGCTTCATATTCATAAACTGGCCTTCAACCAAAGCGCGGACAGCCGAAGCCTTGTCCTTCAAGTTTTCAAAATCAGCAGTTCCCTTCAAGCGCGGCGAAGCGGAATTTACCCGGGGGGCGATTTCGTCGCCGTAGAATGGAATGAACATATTTTCGCCGCAGCCCACCTTTGTTTCTTCAAAGGAAGTCTTGTCAAAGAATGTCCAGTCGACGCCCAAGTCCGCCTTCAAATGCTCGCGGGCAAGAGAGCCGTTTCTAAAACAAATAAGGCTCATAAATCCGCCGGCGGGATTGCCGAAGACGTGCCCGCACATATCGGGGTCGGTCGCAAGGTCTTTCATGGACGCAAAGAAAGTGTCGCTCGTGCCGAGACTGATTGCGGCGGTTGCGTCGGCCATTGCGCCGACGCCAACAAGGCTCGACGGATTGTCGCCTGTAAACAATACGATGTCGGCGTCGGCGTTAAAGCCGTATTTTTCAACAAAATACTTTGAAATTTTGCCGCCGATGTTTGCGCTCGCCTTTACTTCGGGCAACTTTTCAGCAAGGTTGTCCGCCAAGAAAGCCACGATTTTATCGTCCCACTTCAAAGTGGAAAGGTTTAGCATATTCATGCCCGCGCCGTCCCCGAAATCGATGGCGCAGTCTTTGCCCGCCAAGACGGAACACAAGTAAGAGCTTACCAAATGTATGCGGGCTGTGTTTGCGTAATTTTCAGGCTCCTGCTTTGCGAATTTGCGGATTTGCGAACCCGTAAAGCGCTCGATTGCGCCGCTTCCGGTTATGCGTGAAAGCTCCGAGTTTCCGCCGAGAGCCTCCGCCATTTCCCTGCATTCAAGCGTCGTGGAAGTGTCCATCCAGATTGGGGAGGTAGCCCTGCTCAAAGCCGGCTTCAACTGCTCCGCCAAAGATTTGGAAGAATCCAAATTTTCAACAACTTTAAAGAAAGAAGAGTTCAAATATACGCTGCCGTGCTGCTGTCCGGAACCCGAAACCGCCGCAACCGACGAAAAGTCAAAGCCGTCAGCTTTCATCCTTTCAAACAGCATGTCCAAAGAGTCCAGCCACATCATGGGGTCCGCATGGACGACGGAAGAATCCGCATTTTTCAAATATCCCGACGGAGAATTGTACCAAGGCAAATCCGCGCCGAAATTCACGTTTTTGGAATAAACGACTTCGCCGCTGGCAGCATCAACCGCAAGAGCCGACATCGACTGAGTGCTTGCGTCCAAACCCAAATATATTTTAGCCATAAAAAGAACTCCTGTTTATTTATTAAAAAAAATGATGCTTAAAGTATTGCACAAAATATGCTATTTGTACAACCAAAATTTCCTGCTTTTTTCCTGAAATTTTTTTGCTTCCGCCGACCACTTTTCAACAAATTTGCCGACATTCGCCCTCGCGCCTTTTGAGGAAATCTCATTCCACCAATCTTTGGAGCCGACGTGCTTGTTGTACAATAGCTGCGCGCTGTTTTTTGCGGACAAAAACGGATTGCCGCGCGAAAGCTCGCAGGCAAGCTTCATCATGTAAAAGCTAAGCTCGGTCGGACGCAGCGAATCGAAGTCGGCAACAAGAACATAAACTCCCTCCTGCCCCAAATTGTTTTTAACCACTTTAAAGTCCAATCCGCGAATGCCGAAAGCTTTCAGCCTTGCGCAAATTTCCCGCGCGCTCTTTCCCTTGAACGTCAAAAATCTGAAAGGATAATTCGAGCCGTACCCGTGCCTGAAATCTCCAAGCTGCGCGCCAAGCCCCGTCATTGAATATCCGAAAGCGGCGGCGGAAGTCGGAATCGCGGGGCTTGTCGGGACCCACCTAAGCCCAGTATCCGCCCAAAGCATATTCCTGCGCCAGCCCGACATTTTTATAATCCGCAAATTGCCGCGCCTTCTCGTTTTTTCCGACACGCCAAGCCAGCCTTGCGTCCCCTTTGCCATCGACGCTATTTCGCCCATCGTAAGCCCATGCACATAGGGTGCGGGAAACATTCCGACATAGCTTTTAAATTCCATGTCAAGCATTGGCCCGTCAACTTTCAATCCCCCCAGAGGGTTTGGCCTGTCTAATACAACCACTTCCTTGCCCGCCTCGAAGCAAGCCTCCATTGCAAGCAGCATACAGCTCGCATAAGTGTAAGAGCGCGCCCCTACATCCTGCAAATCTATAACCAAAGCGTCGATTTTGCCCAGCATCTGCGCCGTGGGCTTGCGGTACTTCCCGTAAAGCGAAAACACAGGCAAGCCCGTGCGCGAATCGATTTTGTCAAGCACCGGAACTTCCGCTTTCTCGTTGCCGTATATCCCGTGTTCGGGGCCGAACATCGCCACCAAAGTCACCCCGCGCGCGCGCCTTAAAACGTCAACGGTGGAAATCCCCCTTGAATTCACCCCCGCAGGATTGGTCAAAAGACCTATCCTTTTTCCGAAGAGCGGCTCAAAACCGAGTTTCTCCAAAACGTCGATGCCAAGCAAAACTTTCGGGCTTCCCGCGGAAGCGGAATGGTTCCCGACTGCCGCGGCAAAAGAGCCGAAAGCGCACAACGCGACCGCCATGCAAAAAAACAAAAAATTGCGCAAGAACCGTGCCATTAAATAATATTCCGAAAAAGAGTGATTAAAGCGCCTACTTTTTTACCGAATTTGCCGGCGGCTTGGCAAGCAAAAGATAAATCCATGTGTTTATGGACGCGCATGCCAACGCTATCACAAGCCCTCCGCCCAAGGTCGCGGCAAGGACGTGCGTTACGACCTCCGCGTTCGTAAGCCTGTTTAAAACTTCATAGAAGCCTTGCTCGGACAGTATTTTCCCGAAATCCTCTTTAAGCTCCGATATGCGAAGCGTCCGCAAAATAAAATCCCCAAGCGAATACTGTCCGTATAAAATAAACGGAATTGTTATGGGGTTTGTGACCCACTGCAAAGCCATGGCGATAATGCAATTCGCCCTCGCCGGAATGCTTATGAGAAATGCGACCAGCATTTGAATCGAATAAATGGGAACGAGCGCGACAATCCATCCCACCCAAATGCCGGCAAGAACATTTCTTCTGCGGAACTCCCAAAGATAAGTTCTCTTTCGCGCGGTTTCGGCAAAATATTTCAAAATCGGATAGCGGTGCATATTGGATTTGCGCGGCATCGGGCGCAAAATCTTCTTCAAAAAGCGCATTCTTTTGCGCCTTTTTATTGTGTCGCTGTCTAAATTGCTGTCGGAATCTTGGGGCATTTTCAAAACATACATTTAATACGGCTGTATGCGGATAAAATAAACATCCTGTTCCGGACAAAGGCAAGATATTTATGATTTTTCGGAACAAAATGCAAAAAACGCTTTCTAACATATCATAAAGAAAAATATTTCATACTTGCCATAAAAAAACAAACCAACGTAAAAAATGAAAACAAAAAAGCAACCAAACGCTCCGTTAAACAATTTGCAAAGAAAACTCGTCGCCGAACATTATCCGCTCGTCGACAAAGCCCTAAGCTCAATCCGCACCCGCCTGCCAAACCACGCCGACATCGACGAACTTCATTCGGCGGGAGTAAGCGGGCTTGTTGACGCCGCTACAAAGCTTAACCCGCAAAAGAGCAAGAGCTTCGGAGCATACGCGTCAATGAGGATAAGGGGAGCGATAATGGACGAGCTTCGCAGGCTCGACTACATGCCGCGCTCGGCGCGCCAAGACGCAAAAAGAATAAGCCACGCCCGCGAAGACTTGGAAGACAGGCTCGGCAGAAACGCAACCGACGACGAGCTAAGAAACGCAATGGGGCTTTCGCGCAAGCAGTACACAAAAGTAATGCGACGCACGCAAAACATCTCCTTCATATCCCTTAACGACGATTCCACAAAGGACGGAGAAGTCCGCGACTTAAGCGACGTAATCCCCGATGAAAACGCGCTTACGGCCATTGAAAAAATCGAAAAGCAGGAGCTTTCGGTAATGCTGAAACAAAGGCTTTTAAACCTTCCAGAAAAGCAGCGCAAAATAATCGAAAGCTATTATTTTCAGGAAAAGAAGCTCGCCGACATCGCCGAAGAATTCGACGTCAGCGAAGCGAGAATCTGCCAGATACACGCGCAGGCGCTAAAAACCCTGCGGTCAAAATTCAAGAATTAAAAAAAAGGGGGCGGACATCCGCCCCCTCTCTATATCTGTTTATTTATGTTTACATTTGCAATTATGCCCGCATGAGCATTTGCCGCCGCAACATCCGCAGCCGCCGCCGTTTTTTTTCGCCCTTCGTATATTGAACCAGAGCGAAAAAACAACCAGCGACACCGCAAATATAAATGCCAACACATTTACGAATGCATCCATCTTAATATCCCAAAAGCGAGCCAATTTGGTAAATCACAAACGACACAATCCAAGCCGTCGCAATCCAAAATGCGATGGTAGCCCATGTCCACTTCGCGCTTTTAA
>JAGBWO010000074.1 GCA_017629765.1 Opitutales bacterium
TTCCTCGAAATTTGCGGCGCGTTTTTTAGGATTTTGCTCGGGCATCGCATGGCGCGGCAAACCCGAAGCCTTTAATTTTTTTACAGTATTTTCTGACATACTAAAAAAATCCATTCTAAATTATTTGTGGCAGCCTCCGCCCGAATGCAGATGGCGCGGCATCGCATCTATTTCAAGCAGAGAATAAGCGGTTCTGCGCTTTGCAAGCTCGTTAAAGTCAACCTTGCCCAAGTCAAAGAACGGACCGTCAACGCACGCGAATTTGGTTTCGCCGTCCAAGCTTACGCGGCACGCGCCGCACATACCCGTTCCGTCAACCATAATCGGATTGAGAGAGCAGAGCGAAAGAGGCGTTTTTGAGGCGAAGAGCGAGCATTGCTTCATCATAAACACGCAACCCACGGCAATGGCCGCGTCAAATTCTCCGCCGCGCTTTTCGTAGACGTTGCTGCATCCGCCCTTTGAACCCTTCGTGCCGTCTCTTGTCATAACGATAAACTCGTCCGCAACAGTTTTAAGCTTGTCCTCAAAGAACAGCATAAACGAAGTTGAAGCTTCTATGGCAACAGTTGTTTTTACGCCCATTTTTTTGAGCTCGCGGGCAACGGGATAAATTGCCGCTATGCCGTAGCATCCGCCCATGAGCAAAACTTTTTGCCCCTGCTTGAAATTCGAGAAGTCAAACGGAGTGCCGAGAGGCCCGCTTGCCGAGGCGAGGAAATCCCCCTTGGAAAGCCTGCCAAGCTCCGCGCTCGAACGCCCGACTTCCTCAAACACGAATTGGACCCAGCCATCTTCGGCGTTCCAATCTATGATTGTAAACGGGGAGCGCTCGCTCTTTTCGTTCGCCATCAAAATCGCGAACTGCCCCGCCTTGGCATACTTTGCCATATCGGGAGCCTTGATTTTTATGGAATGGAAATTCGGCGCAAGAACCTTGCTTTCCAAAATTTCATATCCGCTTTTTGCCTTTTCTTCGCCTGTTTTCTTTGAAACAGGCAAGCCGAACGCGGCAAAATCCGGAGCCAAATCGGCGACCAAATGCCCCATATAAGCGTGGGGAACCGCGCATTTTGAAGTTTTCGGCGAAACAAATTCGCGAGTTTTGGGCAGTTCTTCGCTTTCCTCTATGCTGAATTTATCCGACAAGGCTTTCAAGACAGACGTTAAAGCTTCCTGCCCTTCGAGTTTTTTGACTATATTTTTTTCGTCTTCAAACGCGCCCGCAAAAACGACGTCTGCGGAATTCTGGGATTTGTTTCTCAAGAAGTCAAAGTTTACGAAGCTTTCCACGCTTCCTGCAAGCTCTTCGCCGACATAATCGCCCGCGACAAACATTGCCGAATATTTTTTGCCTTCGATGTTTTTTCTGCTTTCTTCGGAAAGTTCCGCCGCGTCAAATTTGACAAATTCCAAATCGGCATTGAATTTCTTTGAAAGAGCCATTGCCGACCTCTTCGCTTCGTCCGCAGAAGTTTCGGGAACGGCTATCAGGATTTTGCCCGCATTGCGCTCAAAAATTTCGGCGGTCCTATCCAAAGCTTCCTCAAACGAAGACGGTATCATTTCTCCGCCAATTTTCACATAGTGGCGCGAAAGCCTGCCCTGGGAGTTTAATATTTGGACATAGCCGAATCTGCCGAGGGCGCAAAGCTGGTCTTCGGGTTTTAAAGATGTCTTTTCAACCCCGATTAATCTGCCGTTTTTAAGGCGCAAATTGATTTTGCAATTTTCGGGGCACATGCGGCAAACGCTTTCAACCACACCGTCTTCTTTGCCGAACCAGCGCGACCATCTGTCTGTAAGGCATCCCGTCGGGCATTCGTCTATGCAGGCTCCGCAGAACAAGCATTCCTCCATATTCCACTCCTTGCCGAACGCGGAAGAAATTTTCGCCTTCGAGCCGCGGTTTGCAATGGCAATCGCGCCCTTTCCGTCATGGACTTTTTCGCAAGTGCGCACGCAAATTCCGCACAAAATGCACAAATTGTGGTCGCGGTCGATAAACGGATCGTCGCGCTCGACTTTTGCGGGGTCGTAAATTGACGGAAGCCCCATATCGCGCGTGAAATTGCCGAGAGAAACTTGGCGCAAGGAACAGTCGGAACGGTTTGAGCAAGTTCCGCATCGGGTTGAAATGCCCGCCTTTGCGGGAGTAGGCTTCACAGCCTCGCACTCTTCGCGAGAGTCGCAGCTAAAACACGCCGAAGTATGCCCGCTCATCATAAGTTCGAGTGTGCGGCGGCGCTGTGTGTTAAGCTGTTCGGTATTCGTGCGGACAACCATTCCGTCCGCGGCGGGAGTCGTGCAAGAGGTGGGAGTTCCGCGAACATTGTCGATTTCAACAACGCACAAGCGGCACGCGCCGTAAGGGCTTAATTCTTTGTGGGCGCACAATGACGGTATGAAAATTCCCGCATTGCGGGCCGCCTGCAAGACGGTATCGCCCTTGTTGGCTTCTATTTGAACTCCGTCGATGGTTAAATGTATCTTTTCCATAATATTATTGTATGTTTTTTAATCGCGCACAACCGCGCCGAATTTGCAAGCCTGATAGCAAGCCGAACATGATATGCACTTTTCGGGGTCAATTGAATGTTTTTGCTTTAACTCGCCATGAGCAGCGCCCGTCGGGCAAGACCTTGCGCACATTGTGCAGCCCACGCATTTTTCGGGGTCGATTTTAAAATGAACCAATTTCGGGCAAACATGCGCCGGGCATTTTTTGTCTTCGATATGCGCCATATATTCGTCTTCAAAATAGCGCAAAGTCGAAAGAATCGGATTTGGCGCGGTCTGCCCCAAACCGCAAAGCGAAGACTGCTTCATAGTCATGCAAATCTTTTTGAGGCGTTCGATATCCCCAACTTCGCCTTCTCCCGAAGTTATTCTATCCAAAATTTTCAGGGCGTGCTGGGTGCCCATTCTGCAAGGTATGCACTTTCCGCACGATTCGTTTCCGGTAAAGCCCAAGAAGAATTTTGCGACTTCCACCATGCAGGAATCCTCATTCATCACAACCATGCCGCCCGAACCGATAATCGCTCCCAACGCCGACAAAGTTTCATAGTCGACGGGAACATCGAGATGCTCCGCCGTCAAGCAGCCGCCCGAAGGGCCGCCCGCCTGAACAGCCTTGAATTTCTTGCCGTCTGTGCATCCGCCGCCGATTTTTTCGATAATGTCGCGCAAGGGAGTGCCGATTTCAACTTCGATAAGCCCCGTGCGCTCAATCTTGCCCGCCAAAGAGAACGTTTTTGTGCCTTTGCTCTTTTCCGTGCCAAGCTTTGCGTATTCCGCCCCGCCATCGCGCATGATGCTCGAAGCCGCCGCAAGAGATTCCACGTTGTTGATATTTGTGGGCTTCTTGAAAAGACCGCTGTTTGCGGGGAACGGCGGCTTGGGGCGCGGCATCGCCCTGACGCCCTCAATCGACGCCATAAGAGAAGTTTCCTCGCCGCACACGAACGCGCCCGCGCCCTTTTTGATTTTTATTTCAAAATAAAAACCGTCCTTGTTTTTCAAAATGCCGGCTTCTTCAGCCTGCGCTATGGCGTTTCGCAAGCGTTCGATTGCAAGCGGATATTCGGCGCGCGCGTAAATGTAGCCGTATTTCGCGCCGATTGCGTATCCGGCAATCATCAAGCCTTCGATGACAGAATGCGGATCCCCTTCAAGAACTGCCCTATCCATAAACGCGCCGGGGTCGCCTTCGTCGGCGTTGCATATCACATACTTCACGTCGTTTTGCGACGCTTTTGCAAAGCTCCACTTCACGCCAGTCGGGAAACCCGCGCCGCCTCTTCCGCGAAGACCGCTTAGCTTCATTTCTTCAATGACTTCGTCCTGCGTCATTGAAAGGGAGCGTTCCAAGCCTTTGTATCCGCCCCTTGCCAAATAGTGGGAAAAGCTCGTAGGGTCGATTACTCCGCAGTTGCGCAAAACAATTCTCTTTTGGAGGGCAACCATAGGGTGCTCCTTAAAGGGCGCAATATCCTTAAACGGCTTGTCGTCCATGACGCCCACAGCCTTTTCCTTTACCGGCTCGCCGCCAATCAAATGGGAATTTACCAGTTTTTCAACGTCTTTCGGGCTTACCTTGGAATAGAGGACGGAAGGGGAATTCGCGCTTCTTATTTCAACCAGAGGCTCCGCGTAGCAAAGCCCGATGCAGCCCGTTTCAACCAAATCGACCTTCCCGTTCAATCCGGCTTTTTCAAGCTGTTTTTTAAATTCTTCGATTACCGCGCCCGCGCCGGAAGCCAGTCCGCAAGTCGCGGCTCCAACCATTATGCGGGGTTTTTCGTTGGACGTAAACTCCGCCCATTCCTTTTCGGCGGATGCTCTTAATTTTTCGAGTTTGGACATACTATTTCAACCCTTCCAAAATTTTTTGCAACTGCGCAAGGCTTACCCTGCCGTAAACCTTGTCGTCAACAACGATTGCGGGGGCAAGCGCGCACGCTCCAAGACAGGCTACGCGCTCCAAGCTTACCAGCCCGTCGGGAGTGGTTTCGCCTTCCTTTATGCCCAAACGCTCTTCCAACGCCGCCAAAAGAGACCCCGAACCGCGAACGTGGCAGGCGGTCCCCTTGCAAACCTTTATTATGTGCCTGCCGGGCTTCGCAAATTTAAACTGGGCGTAGAAGCTTACAACAGAATAGATATCGCTTCTGGTTATTCCAAAATATTCCGAAAGTTCCTTAACGGCGTCTTCCGAAATATATCCGTCCTTGTCTTGAACGTCTTGAAGAGCCGCCACAAGATTTTCGCGCTTCGGTTCGTAAGCCGAAAAATCGTATTTTTTTGATTGTGTGTCGTTATTCATAGTTTTCTGACTAAAATAAAAAGCGTAAAAATTGTCGCATATTCATTAAAATATGCAAACTTTTTTGAAAAATTTTCTGCTTTTTTTGCACATTTCGCAAAAAAAAACGAATAAGGCTCACTCGATTGAGCAAAAAAATCCAACAGTAAATCGAATAAATCCGCTACATTGCGGAAGCTATCGCCCAAATTGACAGCGGCAAGGGCATATTTCCGCTTTTTAGCGCAAGCTCCCCGCAACTGACATCCAGCTTCGGAAAATAGCTTTTCAACATATTTTGCGCCATAACCGAAGACGCCTCGATGGAATATAGCGTCATCATAACAAACATCGGGTTTTCGGAAAGGATTTTTTGGCAGGCGTCAAGGAGCTGCGGAAGCATTTTTTCGAGCTTCCAAAGTTCGTTTTTAGGCCCCCTTCCGAAAGCGGGAGGGTCAAGGACTATTGCGTCGTACTTCGCCCCCCTCCTCGCCTCTCTCTGCGCGAATTTCAAGGCGTCGTCGATAATCCACCTTACGGGTTTTTCGGAAAGCCCGCTTATTTCCTGATTTTTGCGCGCCCACTCGACAGACGGCTTCGATGCGTCGACATGCGTTGCAAGCCATCCGCTTTTTGCCGCAACCAAAGTCGCAGCCCCCGTGTAGCCAAATAAATTCAAA
>JAGBWO010000075.1 GCA_017629765.1 Opitutales bacterium
GCGTACATGGTCTTCTTGACGAGAGACTGCGGATTCAGATAATCCTTGAAATCTTCACCCTCCGCCAAATCGCCCATGTCGGCTTTCGTGAAAAGCTTGTCGTAAATCATTGCGTCCGCCTTTACGCAGTTTGAGGCGTCAACCCAGTGGATTGTGCCTTTCACCTTTCTGCCGTCGGGAGCGTTTCCGCCGCGGCTTGCGCGGTCTATAACGCCTATAATTTTGACGATTTCGCCCTTCTCGTTCTTAACCACATCTTTGCAAGTGAGCAAATACGCGTAGCGCAAGCGGACTTCGCCGTTCGGCTTCAAGCGGAAATACTTGTTCGGCGGATTTTCCATAAAGTCTCCGCGCTCGATAAATATGCGCTTTGAAAACGGAATTTTGCGTGAGCCCGCGCTTTCGTCTTCGGGATTGTTCACGGCGTCGAGCCAGTCGGTTTCGCCCTCTTGCCAATTTTCGATTTCGACTTCTATCGGGTCGAAAACCGCCATGCGGCGAAGCGCGGTTTTGTTCAAATCCTGCCTTAAATGGTATTCGAGGAGAGCAAAGTCGGTAAGGCTGTTAAATTTGGTGATTCCGATGTCTTCGCAAAAAGCGCGTATTGCCTTTGCCGTGTAGCCCCTGCGGCGCATTCCCGCGATGGTCGGCATTCGGGGATCATCCCAGTCGTCCACGACTTTTTCTTCCACAAGCTGCTGGAGCTTGCGCTTGCTCATCATCGTGTAGGTAAGATTAAGGCGCGCAAATTCATACTGGCGCGGCTGGATTTCGAGAGTCTGGATGATGCTCGTGTTTTCGACAAACCAGTCGTACAAAGGCCTGTGGACGTCAAATTCAAGAGTGCAAAGAGAGTGCGTTATGCCCTCTATCGCATCAGAGAGACAGTGGGCGAAATCATACATCGGATAAATGCACCATGCGTTGCCCGTGCGGTGATGAAAGTCCTTCTTGATGCGGTAAATGGCGGGATCGCGCATATGCATATTGGGGGACGCCATGTCGATTTTTGCCCTCAAAACATACTGCCCCTCTTCAAATTCCCCCGCCCTCATTCTGCGGAACAAGTCCAGGCTTTCTTGAATGGGTCTGTTGCGATGCGGGCTGGGTTTTCCGGGTTCGCCAGGGACGCCCCTGTATTCCTTAAATTCTTCGGAAGACAAAGTGCATACATACGCCTTGCCGTTTAAAATCAGCTCTTCTGCAAGGCTGTAAAGCTTTTCAAAATAGTCGGAAGCGTAGTACATGCCGCCGTTCCAATCGAAGCCAAGCCACTTGATGTCCTCTTGAATTGCATCGACAAACCTCGTGTCTTCTTTTGTGGGATTTGTGTCGTCAAAGCGAAGATTGCACTTTCCGCCGTATTGCATTGCCGTTCCGAAGTCAAGGCATATCGCCTTTGCGTGCCCTATGTGCAGGCAGCCGTTGGGTTCCGGCGGAAATCTGGTGTGTACATGCGACGGAGGCAAACCGTTTGCGATGTCGGCCTCGACAATTTGCGCAATAAAATGTTTTGGTTCTTCGCTCATATAAAAAAAGTTAAAGTTTTATTTGAGTATTTTTGAAAGCCCGCGTCAATTATTAAACTCAATATAGAGATTTAAAATTGTTGCTTTTTTGAAAAAAACATAAAAACTTTGATTTTATGAAAACATTAAAGCTGATTTTACTTTTCGCGCTCTCAATTTTCTTATACGCCTGCACTTCAACTGACGAGCACGGCGTGACGACAAAAAAATCGGTATGGTTTTTCGGTTTTGAAGCCCCCCAAACGCAGACTCCAAACGTTTAATTTATGACAAAAAAGGAAAAAGCGGAGATTATTTCGGAGTACCTCGACAATCTCTACCCTTCGCAGGAAATTCCTTTAAAGTTCAGAAACCCGTTCACTTTTCTGATAGCGGTGCTGCTTTCGGCGCAATGCACCGACAAGCGCGTAAACGAAGTGACGCCCGCTCTCTTTGACCTTGCCGACAACCCCGAAGACATGGCAAAGTTGCCCGTTGAAAAGATACAGGAAATCATACGCCCCTGCGGGCTTTCAAAAAACAAGGCAAACAACATATCAAAACTTTCCAAAACGCTCTTGGAAAAATTCGGCGGAGAAGTTCCGCAGAACATGAAAGACTTGGAAAGCCTCGCCGGAGTCGGGCATAAAACGGCGTCGGTAATTATGATGCAGGCTTTCGGTGTGCCGACATTTCCCGTCGACACCCACATACACCGCTTGGCGACCCGATGGCATCTTACAAGCGGCAAATCGGTGGAGCAGACCGAAAAGGACTTGAAAAAACTTTTTCCCAAAAGCTCTTGGAACAGGTTGCACCTGCAAATAATTTTTTACGGGCGCGAACATTGCAAAGCGCATACCTGCAAGACAAAAGAAAGCCAATGCGAGCTTTGTAAAATCTTAAAATCAGTCCCTATAAAATAGTAATTTCCGTATTACGCACAAAAAAAGACGCCTTTTCAGGCGTCTTTTGATTTTTTGAAAAACGTTTGCGGAAACTATTCCGCGCCTTCCAGCAGAAGCTCCATAATCTTTTTTGCGGCATCGGGAACGACCGTTCCGGGACCGAAGATTGCGCTTGCGCCATGCTCGTAAAGAAAGTCGTAATCTTGCGCGGGAATAACACCGCCGACGACTACGATGATGTCTTCTCTTCCGAGTTTTTTCAACTCTTCGACCAGCGCGGGAAGCAAGGTCTTGTGCCCCGCCGCCAAAGAACTCATGCCTACGACGTGGACGTCGTTTTCAACCGCCATCTTCGCGGTTTCTTCAGGAGTCTGGAAAAGAGGACCTATATCGACGTCAAAGCCCAAGTCGGCATAGCCTGTTGAAACGACTTTCGCGCCGCGGTCGTGGCCGTCCTGCCCCATCTTTGCGATGAGTATGCGGGGCCTGCGCCCTTCCTGGGCCTCGAATTTCTTTATCATTTCTGAAACTTCATCAATCTTAGCCATATTTGCAGAGCCTTTCTTGAATTCCTTTTCGTACACGCCGCTGATTGAGCGTATCACAGCCTTGTACCTGCCAAACACCTTTTCGCACGCGCTGCTGATTTCGCCCAAAGACGCGCGCGCCTGCGCCGCCTCGACGGAAAGCGCGAGCAAATTGCCGTCTCCCGTATCTGCCACGCGGGTGATTTCGTCCAAAATTTGGCGGACTTTCGCGTTGTCGCGATTTTCGCGGAGCTTTTTAAGCTTCTTGATTTGGGCTTCGCGCACTGCGGTGTTGTCAATTGCAAGAATATCCAGAGCCTCTTCCTTTTCGAGGCGGTATTTGTTAAGCCCCGTAATGGTTTCGCGACCGCTGTCAATGCGGGCTTGGCGGCGCGCGGAAGCTTCTTCAATTCTAAGCTTCGGCAAACCGGCTTCGATTGCCTTTGTCATGCCGCCGTGCTCTTCGACTTCCTGAATATGACCCCATGCGCGTTCGTACAAAGCCTTTGTCAGGCTTTCC
>JAGBWO010000076.1 GCA_017629765.1 Opitutales bacterium
TCGATTTTAAAGTAACCAAAGCAGGCAACGGCGGAATTATCATCTACTCGAAGAATAACGACAACTGGATTCCCGAATCAATCGAAATCCAGATTGCCGACTATGATTACTGGCTTGGAAGATTCGGTCCAAAGGGGACTTGCGGGGCGGTATTCGGTTTTCAGGGGCCGGATAAAAACTACACAAAGCCGCTCAACGAATGGAATACTCTCAAACTTGTCTGCAAAGGGCAGTCTGTAAAAGTTTACATAAACGGAGAGCTTGCAAACGACTTCGATATGTCGAAATTTACCGACAAAGATAAAAATCCCGACGGTTCGCAGCCTTTCGCTTGGCTTAGGGCAAAGGCGAGGGCGGAAGTCCCGACAGTCGGCAATATCGGCTTTCAGGGATTGCACGGGACGGGCAATACATTCTACCGCAATATAAAAATAAAGCCTGTCAAAAAGTAAATTTTTTTAAGGCGGCGTAAAATTTGCGCCGCTTTTTTATTGCCTAAAAGCTTTCTTTTCATTGAATTTAAAACAATGAGAATTTATCCCGCAATAGACATTAAAGACGGCAAATGCGTGCGCCTGAGGCAGGGCGAGGCAAACGATAAAACCGTCTATTTTGAGAACCCCTTCGACGCCGCGCTGTCGTTTGCCGACGCGGGAGCCGACAGAATTCACGTTGTGGATTTGGACGGCGCGTTTGCGGGAGGGCTTGCCAATCTGAAAGCCGTCGAAAAAATAGCGGGCTTGGGAATTTTTGTCGAGATGGGCGGCGGAATGCGCGAAGTGGGCGCGGTTCAAAACGCTGTGGATTCCGGCGTAAAGAGGGCGATTATCGGCACTAAGGCATGCACAAATCCGGAATTTGTAGAGGAGCTTCTTTCGATTTTCGGCGAAAAAATCGCAGTCGGAATAGACGCGAAAGACGGCAACGTTGCAATCAAAGGCTGGGTTGAAGTCTCGCAAAAAAAAGCGTCCGACTTGGCTCTTGAAATGGCAAAAATGGGCGTCAAAAATTTGATTTACACCGATATTTCGACAGACGGAATGCTTACGGGCGCAAACATTCCCGCCCAAAAAGCTATGAAAGAACTGATTGCACCCTACGGAATGGGACTGATTGCCTCGGGCGGAGTCGCAAGCAGGGAAGACATAATAAAACTAAACGCAATAGGCGGCTTGGAAGGCGCAATCGTAGGCAAGGCAATCTACGAAAAGCGCGTCGATTTAAAAGACTTAATTTCAATCGTAAGATAGGCTGCCCGGCCGGCGTTAAAGCCAAATGCAAAAAAAGCCGCGCAATATGCGGCTTTTTTTTGTAAATTCGATTTGTTCGGGATTTTATTTTTTAAGCCCGATATTGGTCAGGATAAAATCCTTTTCGGTTTTTGACCATTCGTCGTTCCAGCCGTGTCCGACGCCTTGCATATAGAGTTTTTGCTTCTTGCCCGCGTAGTTGTTGAACATCGATGTCACGGCGGTCGGCGAGCAGGTGTTGTCGATGAGTCCTATGCCTACATACATCTTCGCCTTGATTTTTGACGCCATGAGAGCGGGGTCGAAATATCTGCCGTTTTCAAGCTGGGTTGTCATGGTTTCGTTGTGAACCCAGTCGGGCCATCCGGAGCGGCGTTTGATGCTTTCGCCGCCGTTGTCGCACATCGCTGGGCAAAGGGGCGTTATGACGTTTACTTTCGGGCATAGGTATGCCGCGACTATCGTTTGCGCGCCGCCGTGGCTGAATCCGCGCACTGCGATGTTGCGCTTGTCCCATTCGGGGCGGGACATCGCAAGGCGGAGCGTTTGATATACGCGCTTAAACATTCCCGTAAAATAGACGTCCTGCGGAGTTTCGGTTATGCCGCGGTTTCTGTATGGAATCTTGCCTCCGTTAAGATGCACTTTGTTGTCGATATATTCCTTGCGCGCTTCGTCCTTTAAGTCGGGGGAAATTGCGTGCGGATTCATTGAAATGCCAATCGCGCCTTCTTTGGCGAAATTTACCGCGTCGCGCAAATCGGCGGAGTATGAACCTGCGCCGTAAAAAGTCGCAACTATCGGCATCTTTTCTTCTTTGCCGATGGGAATTGCGATGTATCCGTCGGCAACGACGCCGCCGATTGAGCCGTATTCCGCGTTGTCGACTTTGACTTCAAATCGGTAAAGCTCCGCGCCGTAGGGGCTTTGGTCGGCATTGAAATCTCGGATTTTGGTAAGCTTTGCTTTCTTTGGCGACTGCTTTTCTACTTCCTTTTTGTATGCGTTCCAAAATTTGTCGAGATCCTTGGGGGCGGCGGTTGCAGGTTTCAGCTTTTCGGGGGCGACAACCACGCCGCAAGCCTTTTCTTCGCGCTTTTTTTCTCCGTCTTTTATTTTCGGGGCGAAAACTTTGAATTCGAGCCATGCGGGAATTTCGGCGGTGAATTTTACAGGCTCGCTGTATTGTCCCGAACTTACGCGTTTGCCGTTTTGCTTCAATTCAAAACGCGCGTCTTCGGGAATGTCGGAAGCCGAAAACTCGACGGTTTCGCCGATTTTCGCGATGCTTTCCTTGGCGGAATTGCTTACGGAAAAATCCGCAAACATAGTTGAACATGCAAAGGCAAAGAGTAGTAGGAGAGTGGTTTTTTTCATGATAAATCGCATTCTTTGCGCGTGAATTTCGGGCAAAAGAATTGATTATTTTATGCAATAAAAACAAAAAGCCTTCAAGATTTTATTTTGATAAAAACAAACTTTACAGCGTTTAAGACATTGCGCATTATAAATCTTTTAACCTTTGAATTTTTTATGAAAGAAGAAGTTGCGCAATCTCCGAAACCCAATTTTTTACGAAGAATATACGATTGGACCATCGCATGGGCGGAAACGCCTTACGGTCTGTGGGCGCTTGCGATACTCTCGTTTGCAGAGTCGTCATTCTTCCCGATACCTCCCGACGTTCTCTTGATACCTCTTGTTTTTTGCGAACCTAAAAGATGGTGGAAGATTGCGGGAATTTGCACCATATTTTCGGTTCTTGGCGGAATTTTGGGATGGTGGATAGGCTATTTTGCATGGGACGGTCTGAAGGATTTCTTTTACGCCTATATTCCCGGATTTTCGCACGAACATTTTGAATACGTTCAAAAACTCTACCAGGAATACGGATTTATGGCGGTTTTGGGGGCGGCGTTTACACCGATTCCATATAAGATTTTCACGATAGCGGCGGGAGTTTTCGACCTCAGTTTAATTACGCTGATATTGGCATCGATTGTCGGCAGGGGCGGCAGATTTTTCCTTGTGGGATTTATAATATATCTTGTTGGTCCGAAAGCGAAAGAGTGGATAGACAAATATTTCAACCTAATGGCGACATTATTTTTTATACTATTATTGGCAGGCTTCGCCGCTATTAAATTTATACATTAAATATTTGTTTAAAAATTTTTATTTGATATGTTATCATTTTCATGATACTATTATTGTATTATGAAAAGTTTAAATGAATTTACAAAACAATATTCAATTTCTAAAACTTTACGTTTTGCGCTTGAACCTGTCGGTAAAACGCGCGAATTTATAGACGAATTCATTTCTTCCGACAATAGGGTGGCGGACGATTACAAAGCTGCAAAGTTGATAATCGACGACTATCACCGATTTTTTATCGAAGAAGTTTTATCGAATAATTCGTTTGTAGAAGAAGATATTCTCAAAGAATTGTATTCTCTTTTTTTAAAGCAGGAAAAGAGCGACGCCGAGAAGAAAGCCTATGAGGGCTTGTTGAAATCTGTTTGCAAGAGAATCGGAGAGACTTTTAAAGAGGCAAACAAAACATATTCTGCATTTGGCAAGCCCAGCGAATTATTGAAGCCTAAAAACAAAGATGATTCTAAAATCGTAAAATGGATAAAGGAAAAATATTCGGAGGTAGAGGCTGATGAAAAGATAAAAACAGTTTCCGCCTTTGGCAATTTCACCACTTATTTTAGCGGATTTAATGAAAACAGGGAGAATATTTATTCCGGCGAAGACAAACATGGCTCTGTCGCGCACAGAATAATTGAAAATTTGGAGAGATTTTTCGGAAACTGCAAAAATTTTGAAAATCTGGCAAAGGATTATCCTAATATTGGGATTGGAGATTTTGCCGAAATTTTCAATCCATGCCATTTCAATAAATGCGTGTCCCAGCGCCAGATAGACGCGTATAATGAGAAGATAGGCTCGGCGTCCGACCAGGCAGCCGCTTCAAAAGGCGTAAATCAAATCATAAACGAGTATCGCCAAAAAAACAACAAGAAGCCCCGCAAATATCCCGAAACAA
>JAGBWO010000077.1 GCA_017629765.1 Opitutales bacterium
ACTCGCCGTCTGAAATTCCGCCCGTCCTGCCCTTGATTGCGTCAAAGATATTCGCATCGAAGTTGATTTCGTCCATCTTGTAGATTGCGCGCAAAACAAGCTCGTTTGCGGTGTTGAAATTCACATTTTCGCCTGTGTTTTCAACGGAAACCGCCGACGCGAATTTTTCGTACATTTCGTTAGGCTCTCCGTTTTCGTAAAAGAAGTACGGATACAAATCCTTGACGTACTTTAATTCCGCGAGAGTTCGGACGGCGCGGTTCGGAGGCATCGCCTCGTTGTCGTCGTAATCGTCTTTTTCGGCGCCGTCAATTCGCGCGGAGTCGTCCCCGTCCGTCCAATCCAAAAACTTTTGGGCGATATAGTTGCAGTCGGTTTCCGAAAAGCCCATTTCATAAAGCAAGGCTTCAAGCTCGTCCTCTTTGAGTCCGGAAAGCGGAAGTTTTGCGGTTTCATCAATGACCCTTGCTTCAATTTTGGAGCCTTTCGGAAGCATCGCCCTGCCGTCTTGCAAAATTTCTCCCCAACCCTGCAGCGGCGAATGCAGGGCGCTGTCTATTTCAAGATATTCTTTGATTTCCGCTATGGCGGCATAAAGCCCATTGTAGGCATCCTGGCGGATTGAATGCTCCTTAACGGCGGGCGCGCGCAGCTTCATTTCCGTTACTGAATACTCCATAACAACGGCTATAACTCCCGTCAAAAACAACGCAACCCCCAAAATGAAAAGCATTGCGGAGCCCCTGCGCTTTCTGCAAGAAAACAGCTTCATTTCGCCCCTCCCGATCCTCCGCCCGAAGGCGCTCCGCCATTTGCCCCACCCCCGGGACGCGCACCGCTTGGACGATTTACGTTTCCGCCACCATTTCCGCCTTCCCCGCCCGAAGAGGAATTGCCGCCGCCGTTTGAGGAGTTATTCCGCGAAGAAGCTGCCGAAGAACCGCCCGGCGCAAACTCGCCGTCAACATTTGAAAGCAGGCTTATGTACCTCGTGTGGGTTTCCTTTCCGCGTTCAAACACAAGCTTTATGAAGTTCGGCATCTGGTTTGACGCTACGGAAGAAGAGGAAACATAATCCATATCCTCCTCTTCGAGCCATCTTCCGTCATCGTCAATGTAAACATACGACATTGAAACGACGAACGGCGAAACCAAGCTTTCATAAATAGGCCTGTCGTCGCTTGCGCTGTTGTAATTTTCGTTTTTCGCAAAAGTCCAAATTATGTAAAGCCCGTCTTTTTCGCGGAAATCGAGCCATGCGTCCTTCTCCGGAGAAAACCCTCTGCGCGACAGAAAAAACGGGATGTCGTCCATCACGCCGAAACAAATTTTAGACTTGTCGCCCATCATTGAGTCGGGAGGATTGCCCTTCCCCAAATTGGCGTTTTCCGCAAAGGCCGCAAAACTGTTCGTATAATCGCGCGAATCGGGCATCTGCGAATTTTTAAGAACGCTTTTCAAGAAAACCTCAACCCCGTTTACATGGACGTCAAAAGGCTCTTCCTCTTCAAACCTCTCCAAAATCGACGACATGTTAAACATCAACACGCACGCGCCGACCATCACTATCGCCGAAATAGCCAAGGAAAAAAGAACCTCTATCAACGTAAACCCGCGCTTCATTGCCATGCGCTCCTTCTTCGCGCGTCCTCAACTTCGTCCTTTCGGTCGTCCAAAATTTCGTCCCTTTGAACAGACTCCTGCGTGAGCTTGTCGTACCATGAAGGGCGCACCAAATAAAAAACGTCGGAATATCCGGCTTCGTCGCAGCGGACGTCCAGCCTGAATAAATCGACTATCCTTGTTGCGGCTGCGTCGCCTATAATCGTCAAAGTTTTTCCGTCAGGACCGTAAACGTCGAGTCCGGTTTGAAGAACGCTTAAATCGTCTTCCGCCAAAACCTTCGTGCGCAGATAATCGAACAGGGCGTCGTTATAGGCGTCTTTTTTCAACGAATGGACGGCGTTAAGGCAGTTAAAACACGTCTGCCCCAGCACGACTGAAATCAAGGCGAAAAGCCCAAGAGCCGCTATGCACTCGACCAATGTAAAGGCGCTTCTGTTTTTCATCGTCCCCCCTCTGTTGGAAGCGGCATCGCCGAAAGCGGGTCGAGCTTAAAAAACGCCCTGCGCGAACCGTTTACAATAAGCTCGACAAACGCCGGAGTCGAAGACGAATTAGGCGAAAACCTAAGCGAATCCAAAAACTCCGCACCGTCAGCATCCGAACGCGAAAAATTGTAAAGACCGGGATAGTTCGGACGGAACAAGACAAAAACTTCGGGATAAGACCGAACGCTTGAATCCGATTCTTCGCGCTTTTTTTTGTCTTCTTCGGAAAGCGAAAACAGATTTTTTCTGAAAACCGCCTCTCCGCTAAAAGTTTTGCGCAAAACCATATCGGAATTTTCCGCGTCGAAAAACAAGCTAACATCCTCGCCAAGCTCCATTGCGGAAATTCTGGCAAGCTTTAAGGAATTTGCCAGAACAGCCTGCGGAGGGCGCCTCGCGCCGGAATACGCAAACGAAAAATCGCTTACGCTCAAAGAGGCTACGACTGCGATTATGGCAATCACAACCAAAAGCTCCAAGAGAGTAAAAGCCCCTTTTTTCATTTGCCCTAAAAACAAAAATTTGCGCCGCAGAAAAAATTCTCGGCGCAATGCGAACTACCAGTTGCCGATGTCGTCGTCGCTTTCAACCCTGTCGGGGCCGAGCGACCATAAATCGTAAGAGTCGGGATTTTTTACGCCCGGGCAGCGGTAGAGATATTCTTTGCCCCATGGATCTTTTGGAAGCTCTTTCAAATTTACATAAGGCTTGCGCCACTGCGCGCCCGCGCCTTCGGGCGCTTTAATTAGAGCCATCAAGCCCTCTTCAGTCGAAGGATACGCCCCCATATCCATTCTGTACGCCATAAGCGGGCTTTGCATGGAAGTAGTGACAAAAAGCTTTGCCGCCTTTTCCTGCCCGCCGGAAAACATTCCGCCGATATTTGAAACGGTCAATCCCGCCAAAAGCGCAATAAGCGCGATAACAACACGTATTTCCAATAAAGTGAACGCCTTGCGCGCCCTTCTTTGCATGCGTCTTGCAGATTTCATTTTTATCCTTTTTAGAAATTTACATAGAATTTAAACGTTTACTTAGCATAAAAGTTTCAAACGAATTTTCAATTTAAAAAAATCATTCGATAAAAAGCCCGTCCCTGATTTCGGGTTTTTTATCAAGCGCCTTCCATTTTTCAACAAAATCGGATTTGTTCGAGGCAAAAAGAGGCGATATTTCAATATCGAAAACGGGAGTTCCGTCCGAATCCCTTTCCAGCGGCACGCCCGCCGCTTCAAGCCAGCCGGCAAACTGGCGTTTTTGGTCGCGCTTGCATGCTGCGGGGCTGTCGAGACCGTCCTTGTTTTTGACTGCCGAAAATTCCTCGCGCCTCAGCCCCTCCAAGACAACAGGATTTTTAGCGTTTTCAAGGGCGTCGAACACAAACATTTCGTACTTGTAGCCGTTCGGCTTTTCGGGCTTTACAATGTCGCCATTCCCGTCAACAAACGGAACTTTCTTAAACGCTACATGGAAAGGCAGCTTGCAGTCGGAATCGTCCGAACCCTTCGCCTCCACAAAATCAACATTTAAAATGTGTATTGCAACGCTGCCTGCGATAAATTTCAAAGCTCCGTTTTCATCGAGCTGCTCCTGGTAAGACGCCGGCAGGTCGGAATACTCAATCACGCAAAGCTTTCCGTTATAAATGCAGAAATGCCCGACCTTTTCAAGTGGATAAGCCTTAGGTATCATTTTGGACGACATTTCAGAACCGCCCAATATGTGAAAGCCCAAGAAATAAGGGTCTATTATGTTGACGAGAGGATTGTCCACCTGAAAGTAGCTTATGTACTCAACCCCAAGCTCTTTAAGCCTTGCAATCGCCCCGCTTCGAACCATCGCCCTCAAACAGCCGCCATGCCCGTTAGGAGCAAGGGCAATTTCGTCTTTGCCGGAAAGGATTATCTTTCCGGATTTATCCACCGAAGGAATAAAGCCCTGCTTAAAGAAAATCACATTCTCAGGATTTAAGCCGAAATATCCGTTCGACTTAAAGAAAGAGCATATTTGCGCATGGTTTATGATGCTTGTCATAACCATAAACGGAATTTCAACGCCGTATTTGCCCTGCGCAAACCTTATTTTTTCGGCAAAGATTTGAAAGAAAGACTTATGTTTGACGGGGCTTATCGGCAAGGTCCCCTTGGGGGCGTCGTAGCCAAGCCGCGTACCCTGTCCGCCCGCGACGACAAACGCCGCAAGCTTTCCCGCCCTAATGGCATCTTCGCCAACCGACTTCGCTTTTTGCCAAACAGGGTCGGATTCCTTGTTTTCGGAATATTTTATATACGGAGCCGGCGCAAGCTTTGAAAAATCCACCTGAGATTCCGTCTTGTTGGCAAACAAGAGCGTTTCGTTCAGATGCGCGATTTCGTCCAAATCGACTTCTTCAAGCTGCGCAAGCAACTGCGATTTCTGGCGGTCCGAAAGCTCGCCCCAATATTTAAAGACGTGCCCCTGCCCTGATTTCTCAAATTTTTCCCTGATTTCCGCGAAGTTTGACATAAATAAAATTCTGCTTTTTAAGTTGTTAATAATATCGTCCATTTAT
>JAGBWO010000078.1 GCA_017629765.1 Opitutales bacterium
ATACACGAAGGGCTTGAAGACAGGGGAATAGACTTGGTATGCAAAAAAGAAAATGAAATAGTTTTAATACAATGCAAACGCTGGTCCGAATTTAAAACTATCTACGAAAAATACATATACCAGTTTTACGGAACTTGTACACAATACGAATGGGACTTGCCTAAAAAAAATGAAAGACCAAAGATTCATAAAGTTTTATATACAACGACAGAGCTTTCAGATTTCGCAAAATACATAGCAAAGAGGTTAAAAATCGAAATAATAAACGAAAAAATGCCTGAGAAATACCCTGCAATTAAATGCAATATTTCAAGAGACGGTGAAAAAATTTACCATCTGCCCTTTGACCAAAGCTATGATAAAATTAAAATAGAAAAATACAAAGACGAATTTTACGCACAAACCTGCCAAGAAGCAGAAGACAAAGGTTTTAGACGAGCGTTCAAATACCACCCAACTAAAAGATGAAAATACCGCAATTTACAAAATATCTGATTGTTTTTTTTGTGCGGCGCTCTCTGCTGTTTCCTGCTGTCAAAATGCGATTTCAAACGCCCGAGAGACCTTTCAACTTGTGCCTATTATAGCGAAGGAATGGAAGTAAAGAAATACTGGGTGTCAACGCAGTATGTAAGGCACAATAAATACTGCCATTGGTTCTACCATTGCAAGGGATGGGCAACAGACAAAAAGCTCGGCAAACCCTGCTCAAACTGCGGCGGCTAACTCGGCAATATCTTAAAATAATCCTCCGCAATGTCCGCACCGCACAGGCTGTCCAAATAAGTGTTCCAAAGCTTGCTTTCGTTTTCGTGGCGCATAAGCATTGCGGTTTTTGACGGGCTTCTGTACAAGCTCAAATGATAGGTTGCAAAACAGTGCCTTAGCGCGTTTTTCGGCAAAGCCTTCCAAGTTTTTAATTTTCTGATATCGACATAAAATTCCGATGTGCCTTTGGGTATTGGGAATTTTTCTATCCATTCCCAAAGATTATCCGGCATATCGGCTTGCAAATAGCTCTTGCCGCTCTTTTTCCCCGTCCTGCTGATATTAAACGGTATTGTTATTTCTCTTCGCTTAAAATCAATGTTTTCAGGTTTTAATCTCATGGCTTCGTTTATCCTTATACCTCCAAAAGCGGCAAGAGCGCAAATTCCCGCATATTTCGGGAGGCAAGCTTCGCATTCCTTGAAAAATTCACTTACAAGCGAAATATCGATTCTGTCACTTTTCTGAGGCAAAGGACGTGGCAAATCGCTTCTGTGAATTTTTTTGAAAGGATTGTTTAAAAAATATTCCCTTACTTCAAGCCATGAAAAAAACTCATGCAAAATGCTCGCATAATGCTTTTTTGTTTTTTCGGAAGTCGAAACTTGCGAAATAAAGTCTAACAGACTTTCGGGCGAAACTTTTTTAAAATCGCATCCAATACTGTTAAAATACCGTTTTATTCTTGATTTTACCGTTATGCGCGTATTGGAAGTCACATTTCTTTTTGTCGCGAGAAAATCTTCAAGACACTCCGCAAAATTCTTTTTCGGTACAAATGTCTTTGAAGCCATTTCAACACATTGCGTAAGCGTCAACCCTTCGGGAATGATTTTAAGCGCATTTCCTATGTCCAATAAGAGTTCGGGAGTAAAATCCGCCCTTGCGATATTTTTAATGATTGAATTACTGGCAATTTTCCGAGCTTCCTTAGCAGCGTTCATTTCCGCCTCCGAAACAAAAAAACGCCTTTTTCTTTTTCCGTTTTCGGTATATTCGTCCACGAAATAAAGGCGGCCATTGTTTAAGACAGTCCTGGGGGGGCGTTTTTTTGTGGCGGGGGGGTTATTTTTTTTGTTTTTCATAAGCATTTGCTTTTTTTGATGAAAATCCTATGGCGTTTTTATGGCGTTTTTTTAATTGCGATATTTCGCCATTTTCCGCAGAAAAAGACAAGCCTTAAAATTTTCTTCCCCTTTCAAACCCTTTGTTTTCAACAAAAACCCCATCAAACTCCGTATTACAAGCAACGCACCCAAATGCGCCCCCATTGGGAGTCGAACCCAAATTAAAGGCTCCGGAAACCTTCGTTCTATCCATTGAACTATGGGGGCTGAAAAAAATCAAGAGGGAGAATTTTCAAAAATTCTCAAAACAAAAGGCTTTTCCAAAACCTGTTCGGAAGCCTCCAACGCCGAGCAAGCCTGCAGTATGGCAAGTTCGCTTGTTTTGTGGGTTGTAAGGATAAGCCATGCCTCATCGGCATTTTCGTGCTTCTTTTGCTCAAGCAGCTCTATCGACACATTGCAAGAGGCGAATATTGACGCGATTTTCGCGAGAGTGCCGGTAGCGTCTTTTACCGCCAAGCGAATGTAAAAAGAGCTTTCTATGTCCTTTAACGGCATCATTTCCACCCCGTCGGAAACGGAGTAAGGAACATATTGTGATTTTGAATTGAGAGCCTTGAATGCGTCGGCGATGTCGGAAATAACCGCGCTTGCAGTGGCGTTCTGCCCCGCGCCACGTCCGATATGCACGGTGCGCCCGACCAAGTCTCCTTCAAGCGCGACAGCGTTAAAGACTTCGTTTACGTTCGCAACGACATCCGCAAGAGAAAGCAGCGCGGGATAAACCGCAACCGAAATTTTCTTTGAGGAAGCGTCGCTTTTTATGGACGCCAAAAGCTTGATTCTGTAATTGAATTCGCGCGCCCAAATCATTTCTTCTAAGCGGATGTCGCGTATGCCGGTTACAATCATTTCCGAAAGCTTCACCCACCTGCCGTAAGCCAAATAAGCCAAGACCGCCGCCTTGTGGGCGGAGTCTATGCCGTCGATATCCAAAGACTCGTCGGCTTCAACATATCCAAGCCTGCGGGCGTCGGCAAGAACGGCTTCGTAAGAGGCGTTTTCGCGCTCCATGCGGGTAAGGATATAATTGCAAGTGCCGTTTAATATTCCGTAAATCAAAGAAAAATTATTGGCGACCAAGCCTTCGCGCAGAGACTTTATTATTGGTATCCCTCCGGCAACGCTCGCTTCGAAAAATATCTGGGATTTCGGATTTTTTGCAAGAAGAGCGAAAATTTCCGCGCCCTTTTCGCAGAGCATCGCCTTGTTTGCGGTAATTACGATTTTGCCAAGCTCAATCGCTTTTTTGACGAGCTTGAAAGCTTCGTCGACCCCGCCCATAAGCTCGCAAACGATGTCTATTTCAGGATTTAAAACTACGTCGTCGGGATTTTCGGTAAGCTTTTCGGCTGGAATGCAAACCGCCCGCTTTTTTGAAATGCTGCGCACACACGCAATGGACAGCTCGTAATCCGCGCCGAGCCTGCGGGACATTTCCGAATGATTTTCATCAAGATGCCGCCAGACACCTTGGGCAACAGTGCCCATTCCCAAAAATCCTATTTTATATTTCGACTTCATTTAAATCTGTTCTCCGTGCCGTTTAAAAGCCTTTGGATGTTGGACTTATGCTTGTAAATAACCGCAAACGCCAAAAATGCCGCAAGGGCGGTTTGAATTGACGCAAACCCGTACAAAAACGGCGAAGATATCGGAAGGCTCGCCGCCATCAAGATAGAGGCAACCGAAACGTATTTTGTGCTGTAATAAGCCGCAACCCAAATAATCAGCCCGATTAAAATCGCAGCCCACATAAAGGCAACAAGCCCTCCTATCGTGACTGAAACGCCCTTTCCGCCCCTGAATTTTGTAAAAACCGGATACATATGCCCCGCGATTGCCGCAAGCAACCCCGCAACGCATAATATTTGAACGTCCGAAATTTCGACGAACATACTTGCCCATACAGGCAAAATAGCCGCAAAAAATCCCTTTAAGGCGTCCAAGAAAAAGCAAAGATTGCCTGCGAATTTTCCGCAGGCTCTCTTTACGTTAGTCGCTCCGGGATTGCCGCTGCCGAAGCTGAAAATATCGACGCCCTTTGAGCGCGCTATAATCGCGGCAAACGGGATAGCCCCCAAGAGGTATCCCAATATCCCGAAAATCAAAATGCCGACTATGTTCATCAAAAACTATGAGAAATCAACAACTTTGACCCTGTCAACCGAATCGAGCTTTTCGATTTCGGCGACAACTTCGCATGACGGATGCTCGTCGAGTTCGTAAACGCTCAAAGCCTCGTCCGCTCCGATTCTGCTTACGGTCATATTCGCGATGTTGTAATTCTTGTTGCCCAAGATTGCGGCGATTGTCGCAACCATTCCCGGCTTATCCTTATTGACGAGAAGAAGCACGGAATTTTTCGCAGAAATTTCAACATCATTACCGTCGATTTTCACAACGCGCGGCGTAAGCCCCTTGCCCATTACGGTTCCCGCAACGGAGCGGACTTCGCCCTTTTCGCAAACGGATTCAACAACCACAAGCTCCGAATAGTCGGATTCCGCGGAAGAGTTTACCGCTTCAAATTCGATGCCCAAGTGCTTGAGCTTGCTCGGAGCGTTGACGTCGTTTGCGTTGTCGCATACGAGCTTCAAATATCCCTTTTGCAGGGCGAGCATCAAAAGCTTGTTGTCGAGCTGGCTCAATTTTCCATAGAAGAAAACTTTGAGTTTTTGAACCTTGTTTGCCGATATTTGCTGGATTAAAGTGCCAAGCTTTTCGCAAAGACCGACATATGGCTTTACAGCAGCCAAAGTTTCGGCATTTACGCTCGGAGCGTTTACCGCGTTGCGGATTACGCCGTCTTTCACTGCGGATGCAATGAGCTCGGCAACTTCTATGCCGCAGGCCTCCTGGGCTTCTTTTGTTGACGCTCCCAAGTGCGGGGTAAAGACAACATTCGGAAATTCGCGCAAGGGGCTGTCTTTTGCGAAAGGCTCCGATTCGTAAACGTCCAAGCCCGCCGCCGCGACTTTGCCCGATTTCAACGCTTCAACGAGCGCGGCTTCCTTGATGATGCCGCCGCGGGCGCAGTTGAACACGCGTACGCCTTTTTTCATTTTGTCGAAAGCCTTTTCGTCGAGCATATATTTTGTCGCGGGCGTCAATGGCA
>JAGBWO010000079.1 GCA_017629765.1 Opitutales bacterium
GCCGCCGACAAGCTATATAGAGCTTGCGGAGCTCCGGCCGCGATCGAGAAAGCCGAAGAAACAGCCCTCGGCAGCTTTTACAACATCACCTGCGGCAGTGTCCAGACGCTCATGAGGCAAAGCCGCCTTGAACGTTTCCCGAAGGACTATTATGGCACAATCATCATTGACGAGGCGCACCACGCGCTGAATTCGAGCTACAAAAACATTCTCGACTATTGGAGCGGGGCAAAAGTCCTCGGAGTAACGGCGACTCCCGACAGGGGCGACAAGCGAAACCTCGGCGAAGTTTTTGAGAATATAGCCTTTGAATATTCAATCCGCGACGCAATCAAACAGGGCTACCTCTCAAAAATCGTCGTTGAAACCATCCCGCTAAAAATCGACCTTTCAAACGTGCACATAAAGGCGGGAGACTATGACGCGGGCGAAGTTGGAGAGGCATTGACGCCGTATCTTGCGCAAATTGCGGGCACAATTCCGCGCGACCGCAGGACGCTTATTTTTCTGCCGCTTGTGGCGACATCAAAAGCCATGTGTGAGCACCTAAAACAACACGGCTTCCGCGCGGAGCACATCGACGGCAAAAGCGAAGACCGTCGAGAAATCCTCGAACGCCTCCGGCGCGGAGAAATCGACGTTCTGTGCAATTCAATGCTGTTAACTGAAGGCTTCGACGAGCCGAGCATTGACTGCGTGGTTTGCCTGCGCACAACAAAATCGCGTGCGCTTTATTCGCAAATAATCGGCAGGGGGACGCGTTTGTGCGAGGGCAAGGAAAACCTTTTGATTTTAGACTATTTGTGGCAAACCGCAAAACACGACCTCTGCCATGCCGCGCACCTTATCGCGCCCAAAGCGGAGACGGCGCAAAAGATGCGCGAAATTTCCGAAGCAAAAGGCGCGGGGGCACAAATGGAGCTTTTGGAATTGGAAGAAACCGCCGACAGCGGCATCAGAGCCGAGCGGGAAAACAAGCTCGCGCAGCGGCTTAAATCGCTTTCGACGAAGAGCCGCAAGCTGCTTGACCCATTGCAGTACGCTCTATCTATTCACGATGACGATTTGCAGGACTACGAGCCCGATATGCCCAATGAGCGGCAGCCCGCAACAGACCGCCAGATTGAATACCTCGTGCAAAACGGCTTCGACGCCTCAACCATTCTTTGCCGAGGATACGCGACAAGGATTATCGACCGGATAATTCAGCGCAAGCGCGAAGGCTTGTGCTCGGCGAAGCAGATGACACTTTTACAGCGATACGGGTATGAAGACGTCGGTTCTTGGAGCTTCGACGCAGCGCAGGCCACAATCGGGATGCTGGCTGCAAACGGATGGAAAAAGCCATATTTTAAAGTGGCGCAAGACTTTTGATTATGAAAACAGACGATTATGATTTGATAAAGGCGATCCTGCCCAAGCTCAACGCTTCGAGGGCGGACGATTACGAAAGCTGGCTAAGCGTTGGAATGGCACTATATCACGCGGGGAAGGACTGCTCGGTTTGGGACGAATGGAGCAGGCAATCAAGCAAATATCGCGCGGGAGCGTGCGAACAAAAGTGGCGTTCATTTTCATCTTCGAGCGGCTCAACGCTCGGTGTCGGCTCTTTGGTCGACTGGGCGAGGTCGGACGGTTTTGACCCTTACGAAGACAAGCCCATCGACTGGAACGACGTCCTGGACACTCCTGCTCCGGCGGCCGCAGTCTTCGGCAGGTCGGACTTAATCCGCTATTTGCAGGCGGTTTTTAAAGAGGGCGACACATTCAACTACGTAACCGACACCTACGAGCGCGAGGAAAAGTTCCTCCCTGCAAGCAAGGGGATTTGCCGGAAGGTAAGCGAGGTCATCGCCGAGCTTCAAAGATACGACGACATAACCTACGCAATAGGCGACTACAACCGTACAGCGGGAGCTTGGGTGCGTTTCAATCCAATCAAGGAAAATTGCAGCGGCTCGAAGAACGAGGATGTCGCCGAATATAGGCACGTTTTAATCGAGAGCGACAGCATGCCGCTTGACGCGCAGCTATCGACCATCAAACGCCTTCGGCTGCCATGCTCGGCCATTGTAAACAGCGGCGGCAAGAGTGTCCACGCCATCGTAAAAATCGACGCGGGCAACGACCTGAAACTTTACAAGGAGCGCGTGGCGTTTCTTTTTGAACGCCTCGAGAAAGAAAAATTTGTCGTCGACAAGCAATGCAAGAACCCATCGCGACTATCGCGCCTTGCCGGAGTGTGGCGTGGGGCGGCCAAGCAGTATTTGATAGCCACAAACGAGGGCTGCCTGTCTTGGGCAGAGTGGGAAGCGGAAATCAAGGCGAACGATTTTGAGTTCAACGAGCTAAGCTTTGACGAGCTCTACAACACCGCAAACGAAGACAAAAGCGACAATCTCCTCGGAAACCGTTTTTTGACGCGCGAGGGCAGCTGGCTGATTGTGGCGCAGTCGGGCATCGGAAAAAGCGTTCTGGCGATGCAGGCGTCTATTTTATTCGCGCTTGGACGCGACCTGTGGGGGCTAAAACCGACGAAACCCTTAAAGGTGGCAATTGTGCAGGCTGAGAATAATAAACTCGACCTCGTCGAGCCTCTGCATTCCATATGCGAAAATTTACAGTTGACCGACAAAGACCGAAAGACTTTGCAGGAAAACTTCTCGGTGTTCCCGAACAGCTCCGAGTGCGGCCGAAACTTCGGGCGGCTTTTGGAGCGCATCGCAAAGACCAAGAAGCCCGACATTGTCGTCGTCGACCCGCTGCTCTCTTACATCGGCGGGGATATTTCTAAGCAGGAAACCTGCTCGGCCTTCCTGCGAAACACTGTGCATCCGATTTTGCAAAAGTATCAGTTTGGGCTCATCATAATGCACCACACGGGCAAGCCGAGGGGCAAGGATGAGGAGCAGTCGGGAAACGCGCTAAGTTATGCGGGCACCGGCAGCTCGGAACTCACAAACTATGTGCGGGCGGCCTCGACGATTTTTCAGAACAAAAATGACAGCACGATTTACGATTTTACGCACGCAAAGAGGGGCAAGCGCACCGAGACGGAGAATGTTATCTACCTTAAACAGGGCACGGACGGAAACATATTCTGGGCGAGAGCGGACGAACCTCCGGAGTCAGTCAAGGTTCGCAGCAAAACATCGAAGTATGCCAATCTGGGTTTTGAAGACTTGGAGCCGTGCACGCACGCGGAGCTCATCGACAAAATTAAAGACGTTATCGGCGGCGCGGAGGGCTCGGAAATTGACGACAAAAAGGCGAGCAACATCCGCAAAGCAATGCTCAAAAGCGGCTTAATCATTTACAACCAGCAGACGGGAAAGTACCAAGGAGAGTTCGTATGGGAGCAATAATTAAAAATATCATAAATAAACTTTTGGAACCAATAAAATATTTTGAGTTCCAAAAGTTCCAAAACAAAAATCTTTGGAACCATTGCCAAAGTTCCAAAAAGTTCCAAAAGTTCCAAACGCCCATTTTATGCGGGCTCGCGGGCGTTTGCCGAAAGTTCCAAAAGTTCCAAACGAAAAACGCCGCCCTCGCGCGTACGCGCGTAGGTAGAATTCGCGCGCGCGTTTTTACATGGAACCATATATCCCGTAGGGATATATATGGTTCCAAAGTAAAAATATGGGAAGAATTGAAAAATTCAAAATTCCGCCCCTTCGCGAACTTTTCCTGCGCTCGTGCGCTGCCCTTTCAGGGCGCACGGCGGAAAAAGTTCCGCTTGGGAATGGAAGGAGGCGCGAGATGAAGATAATCGAAAAACCCAGACCCACCCAGAAACGCCAAAATTACCGCAAAATCGCCGCCGAAATCTGCGGGACGGATAAAGCCGCCTTTTTCGAGGATGAACGCGACGTGCGCGAATTTCGCCACATTGTGCGCGAAATGGGATTGAAGGCGCGACAAGAAAAAGATGCGGGCTGGTTTGTCTGGGTTTTCAAAAAACACCCCTGAACCTACCTCGACCTACCTGAACCTACCTCAACCACCCTAAACCACCCTGAAAAAAAGTTGTTTTGCTCTTTGACATTTGCGTTATTAAACGCGTGGACAGCGAACAGGCAGTCAAAATTTTATGTGCGCACGACGAAATGAGGGACATCGAATCCCTCGTTCTCAACCCGCGCAACAACAATGTCCACCCTGAGTCGCAGATTGATAGGCTCGCAAAAATCATCAAGTACACAGGCTTCAGAAGCCCCGTTGTGGTCTCAACGCGTTCGGGATTTGTCGTCAAAGGCCACGGACGCATAGCAGCCGCCCGAAAACTGGGGCTCAGCCAAGTGCCCGTTGATTTGCAAGACTACGATGACGAGGCGCAAGAGTGGGCAGACATGATTGCCGACAATAAAATCGCATCCTACGCGGAATTTGACGAAGCCCTGACCAAAGAAATTTTAAAAGACATTGAAGCCTCGGGCCTCGACATCGAGCAAACCGGCTTCTCAGCAGAAGACGCTAACGCAATACTTGCCGCCGCAGATGCCATCGAAGTGGGAGACGACCATGAAGCAGATGACCTGCCGGAGCGAAACGCCAACGCAATCGTCAAACTCGGCGACTTAATCGAGCTCGGAGACCACAGGCTCATCTGCGGGGACGCAACAGACAAGGCTACAATCGAACGTTTGATGCAGGGCGAACGCGCAAAACTTTTTGCGACAGACCCGCCTTATCTCGTAAGCTACGAAGGCAATGAGTGGGACGAAAAAGACACCGAGGCGAATAAGGATTTGTACTTCCGCTTCATCCAAACCGCAATTGACTGCGCGATTGAACCTAACGCCGCATTCTACTGCTGGCATGCATCGGCGAGAGTTGACATTTTAATTGACGCGTGGAAACGCCATATCGTCCTAAATCATAATCAAATCATATGGGTTAAACCGGCTCCTACGTTAGGTAGGAGCTGGTACCTATGGAGACACGAGCCCTGTCTTATGGGCTGGATCAAGGGCAACAAGCCCGACAGAGCGACCGGAGAATACCTCAATACGGCTTGGGAAATCAACAGGGGAAAGGACAATCCGGACGCAACGCCCGTTGAAACCGACCCGACAAAGTCGC
>JAGBWO010000080.1 GCA_017629765.1 Opitutales bacterium
ACTACAAATCCCGACATCGCCACGGGCGACGGCATCGCAATGGCGTACCGCGCTGGCGCGGAAGTCGCGAATTTGGAATTTATACAGTTTCACCCAACAGCCTTGTACTCCAATGAAAACGAAAGGTTTTTGATTTCGGAAGCAGTGCGCGGAGAGGGCGCGGTTTTGCGCAACTCAAAGGGGGAGGCGTTTATGTCCAAATACGATCATCGCGCCGACCTTGCGCCAAGAGACATTGTGGCAAGGGCGATAGACCAGGAGATGAAGCGTCTTGGAACTCCGCATGTTTGGCTCGACATCACAAAATTTTCGCGCGAGCATTTGCAGGACAGGTTCCCGCAGATTTTCGAGCATTGCATTGAAAGGGGCATCGACATTTCAAAAGACTATATGCCCGTCGTTCCCGCCGCCCATTACCAGTGCGGCGGCGTAAAGACGAATTTGAACGGCGCAACCAACATAGGCGGGCTTTACGCATGCGGGGAAGTGGCATGCACGGGGCTGCACGGGGCAAACCGACTCGCGAGCAATTCGCTCTTGGAGGCGGTTGTCATTGCCGACAACGCCGCAAAAGCCGTGCATGAATACATACGCTCGTCTTCTTTTGAAAACTCGGAGCATATTGCAAGCTGGGTTTCGGGCAACGTGCGCAATCCCGACGAAAGGGTCATTTTGCAGCACAACAACGAGGAGCTTTGCCGCACCATGTGGGACTATGTCGGCATTGTCCGTACCGACAAGCGTTTGCAGCGCGCCTTGAACCGCGTCAACAATTTGTATCGGGAAATTGACGAATATTATTGGAATTTCAAGGTCGAGCCGAGCCTGCTTGAACTTCGCAACAAGGTGTTGGTTGCTCTTCTTATCATTCGTTCGGCTATGTCCAGAAAGGAAAGCAGGGGGCTGCATTACACCCTCGATTATCCCGAAAAATCCGACAAGATAAAAGACACTGTTTTAAAGAGAACATTTATTCCTTGATGAGAAAAATAGTTTTCAGTTTATGTATGGTTGTTTGCGCAATTTTTGCGTCAATCATCTTGCATAAATTATTGAGCCTTTATTTCTGCTCGCGCATTTACGACAAAAAAGAGGCGTTCGCCCAAATGCTCTTTGATAAAGACAACGCCGCTCTTGCCGCCTATGCCCGAAATTCGGAAAAAACTTTTGATTTGTGCCTTTCAAATTCTAAAAACGCCGTTTCTGATTTCTTGTCGGCGGCGCAAAAAATTCAGGGGGACGAAATTTCAAAAGAAGAAATGCGCGGGCTTTTGGAAGTCTATAAAAATTCAATCTTTAAAGACGAAAACGTTGCGGGCATAAAAAAGTTTTATTTCGATTTTTTGGACAGCTTGAGCGTGAACAAGAACGAGTTTTCCTTGGCTTTTGCGAGGGAATTCGGTAGCGAAAATCCCGATTTGGTGTCTGAAAACGCCAACGTCCTTTCCGCGAACATGGATTTTTACCTTTTCGATTTTTACAATGCGGCGTCGTATGAAAGCCAAATGGAGGCAATCGCGTCGGCTTTCATAAATTCAATGAACAGCCTTTTGAAAAGCCGCGGGGTAAGTTTTGCGATGAAGCCGAAAGAAAAAATCACCCATGAAGACAGGATTTATAATTGTATTGAATGCCAAATTCTGTCTCCCCAAAAGAAGTCGGACATTCAGAATTTTTCAAAATCTTTTGCGGATGCGGTTGAAGCGTCTTTGAAAAAGGCAAAAGAGGCGTTTTCGCTCAGCGTAGAAAACGGCATATCCCAAAAGCTTTCCAAGCTTCACGACAAGGCTTACAAGAGAATAATAGGCATATACTTAAAATAAAATGGATATAGAAAAACACATCGCGGTCATAAAAGATTTCCCAAAGAAGGGCATAATATTTAAGGATTTATCTCCGATATTTTTAAATCCGGACGCCTTTTCGAAGCTCATTGAGGAGCTTGCCGACAGCGTCAGGGACTTGGGGGCAACAAAAATCTTTGCTGCGGAAGCCAGAGGGTTTCTCTTCGGCGCGCCGCTTTCCATTAAGCTCGGACTGCCTTTGGTTCCCGTCCGCAAAAAGGGCAAGCTTCCGCGCGAAACCGTTGAAGTTTCCTACGGGCTTGAGTACGGCACCGACACTTTGTGCGTGCACTGCCAAGACGTCCAACCGAAAGACAAGATTTTGATTTTCGACGATATTTTGGCTACGGGCGGAACCGCAAGGGCGATGTGTTCCCTCGCTGAAAAGCTTGGCGCGGAAGTTGCAGGGCTTGCGTTTGTAATGGAGCTTTCCTTTTTGAACGGCAGGGAGCTTTTAAAAGGGATGGAAGTCCGCTCGATGCTTATCGAGTAGGGGAGCTTTTCGGCGGAAGAATGTCTTGCAGCGAGTCGCAGTTTTTGCCGCTTATGCGCGCCAAAACTTCGCCTGCGAGATAGCATGAACCCGTGCATACGACAATTTGGTTTGTATATTCGGGTTTTATTGAGCTTTCCGAAAACAATTCTTGAACGCTTGAATTTTCGGTTTTGACGTCCGAGTTTTTCGGCATACATTCTTTAAGCTCGTCGAAGCCCAATGCGCGGTCTTCGTCGGGCTTTAAAAAAATTATTTTTTTTGCGTGCCGCGCGATTGTTTCCAAAAGCGGGATTGCGCGTTCTTTCCCTAAAATTCCGCAGGCTATTACGGGTTTTTCGCCGCCGTTTTTTTCCGCGAGCAGGGTTAGGTTTCTATCAAGCTCTATTGCTCCCTCGGCGTTGTGCGAGCAGTCCAAAATCAGGGTTGAGCCGTTTTTTAATTCGATTTTCTGCCACCTTGCCGCCCAGAATGTCTCCAAAATCGCGTCTTTTGCAAGGGCTTCCGAAAATTCCATTTCGCCCAAACCACCAAGTATTTTGCATGCCAAAAACGCAAGCGCGGCGTTCTTTTTTTGATAGAGCGCGGGCATTGAAGTGTCGAATTGCGGCGAAGATGTAAAGTAGTCTTCAAGCTTGTAAAGCGGGGCGTTTTTTTTGCGGGCAATTTTTTCTATTTCAAGCATTGCCTCTTCCGGCAAAATTCCGCAGGCAACAGGCGTGTTTTCTTTTATGACGCCCGCCTTTTCCCTCGCAATTTCAGGCAGGGTGTCGCCCAAATACTGCATGTGGTCAAAGCCTATCGAAGTTATCAGGGAGATTTTCGGCTTTATTATGTTGGTGGAATCGAGCCTGCCGCCAAGGCCGACTTCAATTACCCCCCAGTCAGCTTTCTCATGTTTGAAGTATTGGAAAGCGAGAGCTGTGATGTATTCAAAAAATGTCGGGGAAAGCTCGGGATTTCCGTCGGAAATTTTTTTTGCGGTTTTATCCAAAAAATCGAATTCCGACTCGAAGTCAAAATCTGAAATTTCCTTGCGGTTTAGCTGTATTCTCTCGTTTATTTTCAGAAGGTGCGGGGAAGTGAAAAGCCCGCAGCTGAAGCCGTGCGCGCGCAAAATGGATTCGACAAAAGCCGAAGTCGAGCCTTTGCCGTTTGTGCCTGCAACATGCACGAGCCTTGTTGCATTTTGAGGGTCGCCGAGCGCATTGGCAAACTCCCGCATTCTGTCGGTCGAAAATTTTGAGCCGCCTCCGCGCAGCGCGCAAATGCGCTCCTTTATTGCGGAAATTTTTTCCATTTAACCTTCGCGTTCCACCGCGTCCCAAACAAGGCTTGACGAACCCAGTATCGCCGCGTCGCTTTCGGGAAGATGGGAGGGGACTACTTCGATTTTGCCTTTCCAAATCGGATAAAGGTTTTCGTCCAGAGCCTTGCGCGTGGGTTCGAGCAGAAGCTCTCCGCTTTTTACGGGACCTCCGAATAGGAAGATTTTCTGCGGTCTTGAAAAAGCCACAAAGTTTGCGAGGTTTTTGCCGAGAATTTCCCCCGTTTTTTGATATGTTTCGAGCGCTATTTTGTCTCCCGCGCGGGCGGCAAGCTCGATTGTGAGGGCATCGATTTCGTCATAGCCCTTGTTTTGTATTTGGGAGCCGCCGCCATAGAACGCCAATAATTCAAAGTATGTGCGCTTTATGCCCGTTGCCGAGGCGTAAGTTTCAAGGCAGCCCCTGCAGCCGCAGTTGCAAAGCCTTCCGTTAGGAATTGCGCAGGTATGCCCAAGCTCTCCCGCCGCGCCGTCCGCGCCGTAGAGAAGCTTGCCGTCTATTACTATGCCGCTTCCAAGCCCCGTGCCGAGCGTAATTGTGATAAAGTGTTCGAGCCCTTTTGCGCCCCCGTAGATTTTTTCTCCGAGCGCCGCTGCGTTGGCGTCGTTTGTCATATAGATGTGGTGAAGTCCGAATCGGTTGCGAAGCTCTCTTACAAGCATAAATTCGCCCTTGCCAAAAGGCAGGTTGGGGGCATTGTCTATCGAGCCTTTGTAGAAATTGCCGTTCGGGGCTCCTATTCCGATGCCTATGCATTCTCCGCTTGAATTGTCCATCATGGCTTTTATGCGCGATGAAAGCATTTCCACGTAGGATTCAAATGTCTTATAGTCGGGCGTGTTGAATCTGTCATGCGCCAACACCTTTCCGCTCAGTTCGACCAGCCCGAGCTTTGTGTTGGTTCCTCCAATGTCTATGCCGATTGCGTACTTCATATGTGAAAATTTTTAGAAAATATTTTGGAATTCTTTTTTCAAATCACAAATTAAAAAATTTCAAATTTTTATTTTTCGCGGCTTTTTTGGAATGCGGGCGATGTTTTCATTGAATATTCGCATCCGCAATAGAGCTGATTGTAAAAATTTCCGCTTTTCAACAACTCTGACCTGCGCTCTGAAAGTCCGTATTTTTTCCAGTTGAAATCCCAGAATTTTACGCCGCCGGCTTTGCTTTCCGCAAATTTTCCGGATATGCAAATCTGCCCAAAGCTTTTCCATCTAGACGAAGCGAGGGTCGTGGTAAAAATCTTTAATCCGAGTTCGCGAGTTTTTTCCGCGCTTTTTAAGAGGCGCAGTTTAAAGCATTCAAGGCACCTTGCTCCTCTTTCCGGTTCATCCCCGAAAGCGGAAGTTGCCGCCTCCCATTCGCTTCTGTCAGAATCTCCGTCAAAAAATGGTATTTTTAAGGCATCGCAATGCCTTGCAAGCTCATCTTTGCGGTGTTCGTATTCTGACTTCGGAAAAATGTTCGGGTTGAAAAAATAAACAAAAGGCTCGATTTTGTTTTGCATTAGGCACTCCAAAATTGCAAGCGAACACGGGGCGCAACACGCGTGCAGAAGAATTTTTGATTCTCCGAGAGGGGCTTCAATGGTGAGTTTTTTGTCTTGGCTCATTTTAGAGAGTTTATTGATGACGCCGCGATGAAGGACGTCGTCCAAGCGGCTTGAAGGTTGTAGCCTCCGGTAAAGGCGTCGATATTGAGGCATTCGCCCGCAAAAAATACGTTTGGCAGAAATTTGCTTTGCATTGTGTTTAAGTCGACGCAGTCCAATTCAAGACCTCCGCTTGTCACAAATTCGCGCGTGTTTGCGGCTTTTGCGGTTGTTTTGGCGTTTAGCGACATAATGTTAGAACGGAGCGACTTTTGGTTTTCTTTTGAAAAATGCGCCCATTCGAGCTCGCCGGATATTCCCGATTTTTCGAGCAGGAATTCCCAGTATTTTTGCGGAATTTCGGGATGGCGGAAATTTTTTGCGAGCTTTTTTGAATGCTTTGCCCTCGCTTCCTTGCAGAACAAGTCGAAACTTTCGGGATTTTTCAAAACGGAAAGGGAAAAATCAAGCTTGTAGCCTTTTGCGGCAAAAACCCTTGCTCCGAGCGAAGACATTTTTAAGACGGCAGGCCCTGTCATTCCTTCATGCGTAAAAAGAATATCGCCGGATGTTTCAAAACCGAATTCGGGGCATTTCAAGCACGCGTCTCTCAATGATAATCCCGCCAATTCCTCCAAGCCTTCCGCCTTGAAGCCGAAAAGCGAGGGCAGGGGTTCCGCGAATTTGTGCGACATCCTTTCGAGGGCGGACTTTAAATCGGCATTCCAGCATCCTCCCGTTGCGAATAAAACGGCATCCGCAATTACGGCGTTTCCGTCTTGGGATGAGAGCATATATTTGCCGTCCGGCATTTTTGAGAAGTTTTTCGCCGAGAAATTTTTGCGTATGGCTGCCCCGTTTTTTCGGGCTTCGGAATGCAGACAGTTTACTATTGTGAGGCTGTCGTCGCTTTCGGGAAAAACTCTGCCGTCCCCTTCTGTTTTAAACTTTACGCCCTTTTTTAAAAACCACTCTTCAAGGGCGGAGTTGCCAAAGCGCATAAGGGGCTTTCTAAGGCTTTTGCCTCCGCGCGGATACGCCTTTATAAATTCCGAAACATTTTTTTGGGCGTTTGTTATGTTGCATCTTCCGCCGCCGCTTTGCTCCACTTTTCTTAAAACGCCGCCGCTTTGTTCGAGGACTTCAATCTCGAAACCCGCCTTTAAATTTGCGGCGCAGAACATTCCCGCCGCTCCCGCTCCGACTATCGCTATTTTCATTTGTTTTTTAATGTTAGCCTTTCGCCGATTAGGTTTATGCAGTATAGCAGCGCGGAGAAAAACGCCGCGGGAAAGACCAGAAGCCACGGCGCGTCTTCCATGTATTCCGCTCCGTCTTTTATGAGCGAGCCGAGCGACGGAAGCGGGGCTTGCACGCCCAATCCCAGAAAGCTCAAAAACGCCTCCAAAAGCATAACGCTTGGCATTGTAAGCGCGGCGCAGACGATTATGGAGGGCATCAGGTTGGGCAGAATGTGCTTTGCGATTATTCCGAAGGCGCTTTGCCCCATCGCTTTTGAAGCCTCCACAAACTGGCTTGTTTTCAAGTCGAGGGTCATCGCCCTTGCAATCCGCGCCATTGTAAGCCATTCAACCGCTCCGATTGCGACGAATATGAGCCAAATCGACCTTCCGAATGCAAGCGTTAAAAGTATTACGAAAATCGTGAAAGGAAGCGAATAAATTATATCGACTATCCTCATCAAAACAGAGTCTGTTTTTCTTCCCGCAAGCCCCGAAACCATGCCGTAAAACACTCCTATTAAAATCGAGACCGCCGTCGCCAAAATCCCGACAAAGAAAGAAATCCTGCCTCCGTAAATGAGGCGGCTTAGCATGTCGCGCCCCATGATGTCGGTGCCGAGAGGGTGGGCGAAGCTTGGAGGGGACGCGCCCAAGTCCATGTTCTGCAATTCGTATGGATATGGCGCGGTAAAATCCGCGAAAAGGCAGATTAAAAATGCGCAGATTAAAAACGCGGAACAAATAATTCCTCCGATGCCGAATTTGTCTTTAAGCGGCTTTGCGCGTTCCGAAATTTTCATTTGTCGAAAAATCCTTTCGCTATTTTCGGATTTAACGCCGCAAGGACGAGGTCTGATATCAGGTTGAATGCTATGATAAATCCCGCGTATAAAATCACGCAGCCCATAACCATGGTATAGTCGTTGTCAAGCGCGCTTGATATGAAGAATTTGCCAAGACCCGGTATTTGGAAAATCGTTTCTATTACGAACGAGCCGGTGAGAAGCCCCGCCGCTGCGGGGCCCAGGTAGGAAACCACAGGCTGTATCGCGTTTCTTAAAACATGCACAAAGTAAATTTTAAACGGCCCCAAGCCTTTTGCGCGCGCGGTTTTTACATAGCCTTTTGAAAGCTCTCCGATTGTCGAGGCTCTTGCAAGGCGGGCAATCCATGCCAAGTAGAAAAGCCCGAGCGTTATTGACGGCAAAACTATGTCGGACGGGAAGTTCCATCCCATTGCGTTAAAACATTTGAGCTTTATTGCAAAAAGCAAAATCGCGACTGGCGCAAGCACCATGGAGGGCAGGCAAATTCCCAAAAGAGAAAACGCCCCGATTGCTTTGCCCGAGGGCTTGTCTTTTAAGACCGCCGCGGAAACGCCAAGCAAAAGGCCGAACGCAACAGCGAATATCAGGGCGCAGAAGCCGAGCTCAAGGGAAACTTTCGCTTTTTCCGCAATAAGCTCGTTCACGCTCCAGCCGCTGTATTTGTAGGAAGGACCAAGCTCTCCGCAGGCGAGGTTTTTCAAAAATTTCAAGTATTGGCTCCCGAGCGGCTCGTTAAGCCCGTAGTAGGCGTTTAGGGCTTCGAGAGTTTCGGGCGGAACGGATTTTTCCTTGTCGAAGGGCCCTCCCGGCACAAAGCGCGCCATGAAAAAAGTGGCGGTTATTATCGCGAAAAACACGGGGACGCTTTCGCAAATTCTGCGCAGTAAAAACCTAATCATTTCGATTCCCCCCTTTCAAAATGCGCGCCCTTGAAATTATGGTAGTCGAGCGGGTTTAAGTGCCAGTTTTTCACGCGGCTGTCCATTAGGAACACGCGGCTGTAAAAGTAAATCGGGATTATCGGCAGCTCTTCAAGAAGCAGCTTTTCGGCAAGGGAAAATTTTTCGTTTGAAAGCTTGGAATCGTTTGTCATCGCCGAGTTTAGCAAATCGTCGAAATTTTTGTTTTTCCATGCTGTATGGTTCAAGGGGCTTTCCGACGAAAACATTTCAAGGAAGTTTTCAGGGCTTGCATAGGCGGCTACCC
>JAGBWO010000081.1 GCA_017629765.1 Opitutales bacterium
CACCTTTTTGCGTTGAATATCTCCAAAATTATTTAAGGTTGCACGCGACACAGTTGCACCGCCAAGTTCCACTGGTTCTAACAGTGCAAGTGGTGTCAATTTGCCCGTGCGCCCCACTCCGCACTGGACCTCGTCAAACATAAGCATTGCGCCGTGCTTGTCGCAAAGGGCGCGCAAGCCCTTCAAGAATTCCTTTGTGGCGGGCAACACTCCGCTTTCGCCCTGAACAGGCTCGACCAAAACAGCCGCAACATCGTCGCCCATCAAGTCCTCGACAGACTTCAAATTGTTAAACTCCGCATAGCTGAATTCCGGCATAAGCGGAGAAAACCCCTTCTGGATTTTTTCCTGAGCGGTTGCCGACAATGTTGCGAGAGTTCTGCCGTGAAAGCCGTTTACCGCAACAATCACGCGAAACTTCCTGCCCTCTTCTCCCGACAATTTTTTGCCGTTTAGGCGCGCGGCTTTCAGGAGAGCCTCGTTCGCTTCCGCGCCCGAATTGCAAAAGAAGACTTTGCCGCGCCCCATCTCTTTTACAAGATGCTCTGCCGCGTCCGCCTGCGGAGCGTGCATATAAAGGTTTGAGCAATGCCCAAGCGTGCTTGCCTGCTTAAAAACCGCGTCAACCAGCTTTTTATTGCAATGCCCAAGACTTAAAACCGCAATGCCGCCGCCAAAGTCGAGATACTTTTTGCCGTTCTCGTCCCAAACATACGCGCCCTTGCCCCTTGCAAGGGTAATCGAGCGTTTACCGTAATTGCCAACCGTATATTTTTCGTATTTCTCAGAAACTTTCATAATTTCAATGCGTTGTAATTTCCGTGCCAATGCCCTTGTCGGTAAATATTTCAAGAAGGAGGCTGTGGGGCATATAGCCGTCTATAAAATGCACCCTGCGCACGCCCGCCTTTATCGCCGCAACGGAGCTGTCCACTTTAGGAAGCATCCCGCCGCCGATAACGCCCTGTTTTTTCAAGTCTTCGACTTCGTCAACGCGCAAGGTCGAAATAAGCGTCGAAGAATCCTTCGGATCGCGCAAAAGACCGGCGATGTCGCACAAAAACACGAGCCTGCGCGCCTTCAACGCCGCCGCAACCGCCGCAGCGGCAACATCGGCATTGGTGTTGTATGCGTGGTTATCGCTTTCGCCGATTGCTATCGGGGAGATTACGGGAATTTTACCCTGCAAAAGAATTCCGTTTATTATGTCGGCGTCGACTTCGGAAATCTGCCCGACATAGCCCAAGTCAATCTCGTTTCCGTCTGCGTCATGCGAGAAATGCTTTCTGCACTTGAAAACCTTGTTGCCCGCTATAGAAAACGGAGAGCTGTGGCATGACTTCAAAAGCCCGCAGATTTCGCCGTTCACTTCTTTATTCAAAACGTTTTCGACGATTTTTACCGTGGCGTCGTCGGTAACCCTCATGCCGTTTTTAAATTCGACGTTCAGACCGGAGTTCGCCATTGCCCTTGATATCGCCTTGCCGCCGCCATGCACCACAACAACATTTACGCCGACAGCCGCAAGCAAGGAAATGTCCTGCGCAACGCGCTTGCGAAGTTCCGGATCGGGGTCGTCCATAAAGGCCCCTCCGTACTTTACGACGAAAGTCTGCCCTTGAAATTTCTTGATGTAAGGCAAAGCCTCAATCAAGACGCCCGCCTTTTTCGAACTTGATTCTATATGCGCTTCCATCACTCGCCTTTGTTGAAATCAACATACGCTTCCGACAAGTCGGTCGTGAGCAATGATTCCTCAAAATCTCCCAAGTTCAAATCCATCGTAATCACGAATTCCTTTCTCGAAACGACTTCCTTCCAAGAGGCTTTATTCTGAATTTGAGGCTCGCCGTGCTTTAAGACTGCAATGTTGTCGTAATACAAATCCATTTTTGAAAAATCCAAGCCCGTGCGCGCGTATCCTGCGGCGTCGGCAAGCCTGCCCCAGTTCGGATCCGAGCCGTACCATGAAGACTTGACAAGCAGCGAATTGCAAATCGCCCTGCAAATTTTTTCCGCCTGCTCCGAAGAGCTTGCGCCTTTTACGCGCATTTCAACAACCTTTGTTATGCGCTCGCCGTCGGCGACGATTTTGCGGGCAAGCTCCCTGCAAACCGCTGTCAGCGCCTCTTGGAATGCCTCAAACAATACAGTGCCTGGTTCGACCAAAATTCCGCTTTTTGCGGAGCAAACCGCAAGGACAGTGTCGTTTGTCGACATATCCCCGTCGATTGTTATGCGGTTAAAGCTTTTTGAGACGGCAAAGGAAAGAGCCTGCTTTATCGTCGATTGGCTTGCGTCGACATCGGAGCCGATAAAGCAGAGCATTGTCGCCATGTTAGGCTCAATCATGCCCGCGCCCTTCGCCATTCCCGCAACCGTAAACATCC
>JAGBWO010000082.1 GCA_017629765.1 Opitutales bacterium
CCCCTTGACATAGACCGGCTGCCAAGTCGTTTCGGGCAGCGTTTCAACGGGGTTTGTTTTGGGAGCGCACGCGCATGCAAAAAGCGCAAAAACAAAAGCCGTCGCAATTTGAAATATTTTATTCATCGGAAAGGGTTTTACTGTAAAAAAAAATTTTTTCGCAAGGGAAATATTTTTCCAATCGCGTATTGACAAATTTGGGCTTTCGGAAAAAATTTGCGGCATGGAAGAAAAGATTGCGATAATTACGGGAGCTGCATCCGGCATCGGAAAGGGCATTGCAAGGAAATTTTTGCGCGAAAATTGGCGCGTAATATGTTTTGACATTTCAAAAAAAGCCCTCGAAGAAACGGCTTCCGATTTTCATAAAGACGGTTTGGATTGCCTTGAAATCTTTGAGGGAGATTGCGGCGAACTTGCGTCGTGGCAGAGGCTGGAACAAATTCTGTCCGGCAAGTCGGAGAAAATCGGGGTTTTGATAAACAACGCGGGAATTGGCATAAATAAGCCCGTGCAGGAGCTTTCTTTGCAAGAGTGGAACAGGGTTATGGCAACCAATGTGGCGTCGGTGTTCTTGTCGGCAAAAGTATTCGGCGAAATTTTGAAAAAGGGCGGCGTTCCTATGATAAACATAGCTTCGACGCGCGCTTTGATGAGCGAGGCTAATACCGAGGCTTACAGCGCGTCCAAAGGCGCGGTTGTGTCTCTTACGCACGCCCTTTCGATGTCGCTTGCGCCCGCAAGGGTCAACTGCATTTCTCCCGGATGGATTGACAACGGCTCAAATTCTCCGCTTACCAAAGAAGACCATTTGCAGCATCCTGTCGGCAGGGCCGGCGTGCCGTCAGACATCGCCGAGCTTGCGTTCTTCCTTGCCGACAATTCAAAATCCGGATTTATAACGGGGCAAAATTTTTATTGCGACGGCGGAATGACTAAAAAAATGATTTACGTTTAACGGTATGGAAAAGCTTAAAATTGAAAATATGGACTTGGAAGCCGCAAAGATTGACATGTACGGGGCGGCTTTGATGCTTATAAAAAACAATAGCGGTTTTCTTGCGTGCGGCTACATAAAGATTGAAACGGCGGAGAAATTGGGGCATGCGGGAGCGATTGTGACGGGAGTCAAAAATTTTGACGATATGATGTGCGCCAAAGTTTGCGCCATGACTTCAAAGGCGGCGGCTCTCGGCGTAAAAGAGGGCATGTCGGGCTTGGAGGCTCTGAGGCTTCTAAAATAAATAATCGTCAAGTTCCGCAAAATCAAGGCAGACTTTCGCGCCCGTTTTTGAAAGCCTTTGCCTGGACTGGTGTCCTGTTGCCATTAGCACGCAGTTTGCGCCCGCCGCGCGCGCGACTTCAAAATCGTGGTCGGTGTCGCCAACCACAAGAATTTCTTCGGGGGGCATATTTAGGCTTTTTATGTGGTTTTTGCCAAGTTCAAGCTTTGTGTTTGCATTGATGTCCGACAGCCCCGAAATTTTCGACATATATTTTTTTACCCCGAAAAATTCAACGGCCTCGTTTAGAAAATTTATCTCGTAGGCTGAAAGAATGCTTTGGGGTATTTTATGTTCGTGGATTTTTTGTATTACGCTTAGCGCGCCGTCGTTTAGCTTGCAGTCGAAGCGCTTTGCGTTGAAATTTTTTATGAAAACTTTGCCGATTTCCTCAAATTTTTCCTTGGAGACGTTAAATCCGAGTTTTCGGTAATAATTTATTACGGGGAATGAAAAATTTTCGCGGTAGTCTTCTTTTGCGACTTGGGGCAGGTTAAAATCCTTCAAAATGCCGTTTAAAACTTCGACGCTGAGCCATGAATCGTCTACTATTGTGCCGTTCCAGTCCCAAATTATATGTTTGTAATTCATAAATAGTTGCATTTAAAAGCCCAAAATTCGGCTCAAATTGGAAAAATTCCGATTTCGCGCGAAAGTCTCGTAAAATTGAAAAAACGCAATAATGCGCCTGTTTTTTGCCTTGTCGAATAAAAAAAATTAAAAAAATTAAAAGTTTTGGTTGCAATTTTGCATACACTTGGTAAGGTTTAACACTTTTCAAAAATTTAACTTGTCGAAGCTTCGTTTTCGACGGGGCTTTTTTATTATACTAAAATAGAGAATATACAATGAAACAAATCAATCTTAACGTTGCAAACAGAGAAACGGTTGGCGGCAAAAGCGCGGGCCGCTATCGCAAAGAAGGCAAAATTCCCGCAGTCATTTACGGCGAAAGCGGATGCAAAAATCTTCTTGTCGATGCAAAGGAATTCTCGGTTGTCGCCAAGTCCGTTTTGGGCAAGGCCGCATTGCTTGAAATTCATTTTGAAGACGGCACTGAATCCCGTTATGCGATTTTGAAAGAAGTTTTGCGCGATCCTTTGAAGGACGGCGTGGAGCATATCGACTTCAAGGAAGTTGTGCGCGGAAAGCCGATGGACGCGGTCATTCCCTTGCACTTTGAAGGCGAAGCAGAAGGCGTTAAGAACGAAAACGGCGTTTTGGAAATCAATTTGCACGAAGTTCCCGTGCGCTGCCGTCCGCGCGACCTTCCCGAATTTATTCTTGTTGACATCTCGAATATGCACGTCGGCGAAAGCATAACCGTTTCCGGTTTGAAGCTTCCCGAAGGCGTTGAAATCCACGGCGCGCATGCCGACGCTCCCGTTGTTTCATGCTCGTCTGTTGCCGTGCAGGAAGAGTCCGCTGCTGCGGCTGAATCCTCCGAAGGCGCCGACTCTGCGGCAAAGAAATAACGGCATTGCGGATAAGCTCGCAATTTTTTGCTCTTTAAAGTTTATCAACGGTCTTTTTTCTCTGAAATGGCTTTCAGGCTTGCAGTGGGTCTTGGAAATTCGCCCTCCCGATATGAAGGCACCCGCCACAATGTCGGAATGGCGGCGCTGGGGCGCATTGCGGGCATGTACCAAGCCAAGTTTTCTTTGAACAAATATTGCGCAGCGTATTTATGCAAGGCGGATGTTTGCGGAAAGGATGTCGTTTTTGCGGCGCCTCAGGGATATATGAATGAAAGCGGCGTAAATATTGCAAACATATTGCGCTTTCTTAAAATCGATATTTCCGAGACTGTCGTTTTTTACGACGATATAACCATTCAAAGGGGCTCTTTCAAAATTTCGGAGGGCGGCTCTTCGGGAGGCCATAACGGCGTGGAAAACATAATCGCCCGCTGCGGCAATTCTTTTGCCCGCGTGCGCATAGGCCTCGGAGGCAAAACCTTCAAGGAAATGGATTTGGCGGATTATGTCTTGGGCGGTCTTTCGGGCGATGAAAAAGCCTCGTTTGAGGCTTCTGTCCCCAAATTGAAGGACGCTCTTGAAATGATATGCTCAAAAGGCTTGGTTGCGGCGCAAAACGCGTTTAACCGAAAATGACGGCTGATAAAAATATTACAAAAAATGCTTGCCGATTTCGCGGCTCTCTTTTTATAGTAAAGCAAAATTTATTTAAAAACATCAATATGGATAATAAAAAATACAAGGCAACATTTGTACTCGATACAAGAGGTTATGACCAATCTGTCGATACATTGATTGAAAAATTAACGGGCATCGTTACTGCGATTGGCGGTAAGGTTGAAAAAGTCGAAAATCTCGGCGTAAAGGAATTTGTCCGCACGCCGGACCGCAAGTTCGTAAGCGGAGTTTATGTTTGCGTGGAATTTGAAGGTCCGTCCAATTCCGCGTCTCAAATTAAGGAAAAGTTGAGCCGCGACAAGACTGTGAACCGTCTTATCGTTTTGGCTGAATAATTGATTTAGGCGAAAGGTTCCCACATGGCGTCTTTTAACAAAGTCATTTTAATGGGCAATCTCACGAGAGATCCCGAGCTTCGGCAGACGCAAAGCGGTACTTCTGTTTGCCGTTTTTCCATTGCGGTGAATCGTTCGTATAATGGTCAAGACGGCAATTTGCGCGAGGAAACCTGCTTTATCGAAGTCGATTCTTTCGGCAGAACTGCGGAAAACATCGGCAAGTATTTTTCAAAGGGCAAGCCCATTCTTTTGGAGGGGCGCCTGCGCCAGGATACTTGGGACGATAAGGAAACGGGGAAATCCCGCAGCAAGCTTGTGGTGGTTCTCGACAGATTTGAATTCGTTGGCGGTAGCTCCCGCGATTCGGGTTCCGATTTCGACCAGTCTTCAACGGGCAACTCCTACAAGCGCACAAGCCCCGCTCCGCGCGGCAAGGCTCCTGAAAGGGTTGACGACTTGGAGGACGACGACGTACCGTTTTGATTTTTAGGTTAATTTTAAGTATAAGGAATAATTATGGCACATACAGATGTATTGTTGGTAAAGCCTGTGGAACGTCTCGGTGGCGAAGGCGAACAGGTTTCGGTTAAGGCAGGCTACGCAAGAAATTTCTTGTTTCCGCAGAAAATTGCTATCCCTGTAAATCGCGCAAACAAAAAGCAGATTGAAGCTTTAATCAAGGCCCGCGAAATTCGCGAGGCGAACGAACGCAGCGAAGCTGAAAAAATCGCGGCGCGTTTGGCTGAAATCTCTTTGGCAATCGCAGTTAAAACCGGCGAAGGCGGCAAGATGTTCGGTTCCGTCACCGCCCAAGACATTATAAACCGCCTTGAAGCGGAAGGCGTTTCCATTTCCAAGAAGCAAATTCATTTGCAGGCTGTCAAGGAATTGGGCAAGCACGTTGCGGCGATTAGGCTTCACAAGGATATTAAGGTTGACTTCAATTTTGAAGTTGTTTCCGAAAATCCGATTGAAGAATAATTTTGCTTTTGTAGAAATTAAAATTTGTTTTTTTGTATATTTGGCGCGTTTTCCGCATTGCGGAAGGCGCGTTTTTTTGCGCTTTTTATAAAAGGTTTTTTGTCTTTTTTTAATTGCTTTTGCTTTGGCGGGCTTTTCTTAAAGAATCTCTGTTTTGGCTTGCATATGAATTATTTGCTCGCCGCGCCGCTTGTTTTGGATTTTTTGCGCGATATTTATTTTGGCAAAAATCTTTTTTCATATTTATTTTATGGTTGAGCCTTTCTTAAAAGTGTTTATAACAAATCCTTTAATAAAAAAATAAGATGGAAGATTTATCCCCCAAAAAAATAGGAACTTCGCGCAGAAGCGCCGCGCAGAAACCCGCAAAAGGGCGGGCGGAAGTTCTCTTGGGCAGGGAGTTGCCGAATAATATCGACGCCGAACAGGGATTGTTGGCGAGCATGATAATCGATAAAAGCCGCGAAGTTTTGAATGTCTGCATAGAATCGAAGCTCAATGAAAATTATTTTTACGCGGCGGCGCACCGTAAAATTTACAAGGCCCTTGTCGAGCTTCACAACGAAAGCAAGCCTGTTGACGAAATCGTCTTGACAGACAAGCTTGAATCTATGGGAGAGCTTGAAAACGTCGGCGGAATTCAAAAAATCAACGAAATATCCGGAAGAATTGAAACCTACGCGCATTTCAAGCAGTGGCTTAAAATCGTTCGCGAAAAATATTTCTTGCGGACATTGATTTTGACCTGCTACGAAACCATAGAAAACGCCAATTCAAACACCGATTCTCTCGACGTCTTTTTGGAAAAGGTCGAGGGAAAGATTTTGGGCATAAGCCAGGACAGAATTTCGGACTCCGCGCAGAAAGTAAGCGAAAAAATAGACTCCGCAATGTCGATGGTGAAAAAAATCATCGAAAGTCGCGGAGACATTATGGGGGTTCCCACGGGCTTTACGGAGCTTGACAAGCTTACGAGGGGCTTGCATGGAGGCGAGATGATAGTTGTTGCAGGGCGACCCGGCACGGGCAAAACTTCCATCGCCTTGAACATTGCCGAAAATGCCGTGTTTAACAAGCGCAGTCCGGTTCCGACGCTCGTCTTTTCCCTTGAAATGTCGACCGAGCAGCTCTTGATGCGCATGCTTTGCTCGCGCGGAAACATAAACCAGTATCTCTTGCGAAACGGCAGAGTCCAAAATATACAGGTAAACGACATCGTCTCCGCCGGCAAGGAGCTGCGCGACGCCCCGCTTTGGATTGACGACTCCGCCGACATCAACATTCTTGAAATACGCGCCAAGGCGCGAAGGCTGAAGCAGCAGCACAACATCGGTTTAATAGTGCTTGACTATTTGCAGCTATTAAAGCCGATAGACAGCCGCATTCCGCGCGAACAGCAGATTGCCGAAATGTCAAGAGGCATGAAGGCAATGGCAAAAGAGCTTGACGTTCCCGTAATCGTGCTTGCGCAGCTGAACCGCTCGACAGAAAAGGAAAACCGCGATCCGCGCGCGAGCGACTTGCGCGAATCGGGCGCGATAGAGCAGGATGCGGACGTCATTTTGCTTTTGAACTGGCTCACTTCGAAAGAGGCTTCAAAACAGGATGTTGACGGTGCTGTTTCCTCAAACAACAGCAACAAGCTCGTAAAGCTTATTATTGCAAAACAGCGCAGCGGTCCTACGGGCGATATTACATTGCTCTTCAACCGCGACATAACGAAATATCAAAATTACCAAAAACACGATGATGTTTATTAGAAAGTATTTTATTTTGGCGGCGGCGTTTCTGCCGTTTTTCGCCCCGCGCCTTTGCGCGCAATACGGGCAGAATATGAGGGTTGGAAACATTGCCGTTGAAATCCTCGGTCCGCAGTATGTCTCAAAAGACGCCGTTTTGTCGCACATAAAATTGCGCGAGGGGCAGCCCTTCGACCAGCACTCTTTGGATCTTTCAATAAAATCCCTGTACGATACGGATTTGTACGACGCAGTTGAGGTCAAGCGCAATTTAAACGCCTTCGGCAATCTCGATTTGGTTTTGAATGTAAGGCCCAAATACCGCATCTCCCAAATTGTTTTGCGCGGCAACAAAAACTATTCAAATTCCCGCATAATAGAGCAGATAACAAGCGAGGCGGGCGGCGTTTTGGACGACAGGCGCATTTCAAGAGACTCCGACAAGATAGTCGAATTTTACCGCAAAAAGGGATACGCGTTCGCAAAGTCAATCGCCGAAATCCGCCGCAACGACGAAGCCGGAGTGGGCGTTGTCGTCTTTAACATCGACGAGGGCGAAGACATAAAAATACAAAATATCCGCTTTGAGGGCAACGCGCACATAAGCGGCGGAGAGCTTGAAGACCAAATGAAAACCTCCACATGGATTTGGCTCATATCATATCTTACGGACGCGGGCAGATTCAACAGCGACGACTTTCAAAACGACATAAATCTATTGAAGCAGCACTACCGCAACAACGGCTTTTTAGACGTAAAAATCGACGACTCTAAAGTGCGTTTTGAGTTTCCCGACGCCTCCAATCCGGGCAATATGGACATCGTTATAGCAATTGACGAGGGCAAGCAGTACAAGGCGGGCAAAATCACATTTAAAAACAACAAGCTTTTCGACTCCAAAACCCTTAACGAGGGCTTGGACATTCAGCCCGGCGATATTTTCTCGCCCGCGCTTGTCGACAGCTCCGTCGAGTGGGTCAAAAACTTTTACGGACAGTTCGGCTATCTCGACACCAACGTCAGGGCTTTGCGCCGCCCGAATTTGGAAAAGGGGGAAATCGACCTTATAATTGAAATTTACGAGGGCGAAAAATTCTATTTGGAGTCTATCAACATTCAAGGCAACACCAAAACCAAAAGCGAAGTCATTTTGCGCGAGCTTGCCCTTGCGCCCGGCGACATATTTTATTTGGACTTGATGAAAGACTCCGAAATGCGCCTGCAAAGCACGAGGTTCTTCGACGAAGTAAGCCTCGAACCCGAAGCCACGAACATTCCCGGCCGCAGAGATTTGCGCATAATCGTGAAAGAGGGGCATACGGGCAACGTTGTTTTCGGCGCGGGGTTCAGCACGGTCGAAAGTTTTGTCGTAACCGCGGAGCTTTCGCAGAGCAACTTCGACATTTTAAACTACAAGAATATGTTTCAGGGCGCGGGGCAGAAATTCAGGCTGAGGGCGTCTTTGGGATTCGACGCAAACCAAGTTTCGCTTAGCTTTGAAAATCCGTATGTTTACAACCGCAACTTGGCTTACGGCTTTGAGCTTTACCGCACGGACACGGGCTATTATTCCGACGATTATTCGGAGCTGCGCACGGGCATGACGCACTACATTAGAAAGTATTTGTTCGAGCTTGTCGAAGCGCGCCTTGGCTACACTATTGAAAACGTTAAGATTTACGACCTTTCAAGGGATGCCCCGCAGGTGATAAAGAAAGAGGAGGGCAACCGCTCCATTTCGCAAATATCTTTGAGCTTTTTGCGCGAGGCGCGCGACAACCTTATGATGCCCACTTCCGGCACGCGCTTTGAGTTCCTTCAACAGGTCGCAGGCGGACCGCTGCAAGGCGACACCAATCTCTACCGCGTTGAGGCGAGAGCGGGCTGGTGGGTGCCTATGTCTAAATATTTCGGAAATTTGCCGATATTCAAATACGGCAACCAAGTGTTTTCAATTGTTGGCCGCACGGGGTCTGTAACCGGATACGACGGCAAGGAAGTTCCTTTCTTTGAAAGATACTTCTTGGGCGGCGCGTACAATATGCGCGGTTTCAAGTACCGCAGGGTAGGTCCAATCGAACAGCCATCCGACGAGCCGGAAGGCGGCAACACTTTTGCGTATTTTTCTTTGGAATACTCCTACCAGATTATCGAACCGTTGAGGATTGCGGTGTTTTACGACTGGGGCTTCGTAAATTCAAGCTCTTGGGACTGGAACGCAAGCGACTACAACGACGACTTCGGCATCGGTTTCAGGATTATGATTATGGGCGCTCCCATGAGAATAGACTTGGGCATGCCGCTCACCACGGGAAAATATAATGATGAAGGCTTGCAATTTAATTTCTCCTTTGGTACAGTATTCTAATTCTTTTAATAATTGGCAATTTTTTAAAAAAGGTAAAAATATGAAAAAATTAATCGCAATAATGTCAATCTTGGCTGGCTCTGCGGCGTTGTACGCATCATCGACAATCTTCGTTGTGGATATCGCGCAGGTTCACAAAAATTATTACAAAACAAAGACTGTAATGGAACAGTTCCAGTCGGCAATCACTTCTGCAAATGCGGAATTGAAAGCTATGGACGACAAAGTCAAGGCTTTGGTTGAGGAAGCAAAAAAGAGCGAAGAAAAATTAAAGAATCCCGCATTGGCGGAAGCCGCAAAGCAGGAAATCGTAAACAAAGAAATCGCTCCTAAGGCTCAGGAAATCCAGCAAATCCAGGCTTCGATGGCGGGAATAAAGCGCCAGGCGCAGGAAAAATTGGCGAACCAGCAGAAGGAAGTCATTGCCGAACACCGCAAGGAAATCGTAAAGGTAATCGAAAAAATCGCCGCCGACAAGAAAGCGGATTTTGTTTTCGAAAAGAGCGCGGCTTATTTCTCAAAGCCGACTGCCGACATTACAGAAGACGTCATTGCAGCTTTGAACGCCGGCGCGTCCAAATAAGCTGTCGGGCGTAAGAATTTTAAAGGCGCATCCTTTTTAAGGTGCGCCTTTTTTGTTTGGGTTTGCGAAATTTTAAACGGTCGAACGCCTCGTGAAAATGGAATCGACCGTAAGTCTTAATTCGGAATTCCAGTTTTGAAGCTGCTCCGCGACAAGTTTTCCCATATTGTAAAAATCTATGGATATTGTCGCCACCCCGTCCGCCACGACTTTTTTCATTGGAGTGTCGTCGTAGGTAATTACGCCGAAATCGTCCTTTACTTTCAATTTCAATTCTTTCGCAAAAAGCAGAAGGTCGACCAAATGTATGTCCGACATTATCATCCAGAATGTTTCCTTTTCAAGCTTTGACTTGTCGAAAGATTTCAGAATTTCGCAGTAAAAACCGTTATCCTTGCAGAAATCTCCGAATGCCTCCACGCGCTCTACGGGATGATGGTGCGCGGGGTCGAAAATCATGTAGAATTTTTTGTACTTTTTAAGGTGCGGAAGGGCCTCGCAAAGGGCGTGTTTGAAATTTGCGTCGCTGTTTTGGTAAATTTGCGCGCATTCGCAGTCTTTGATGTTTGCGGGAACATCCAATAGCATAAGCTTGTTTTGCGGAATTTTTAAGACCGACTTGAATGTGGTCTTGTCGCGCATTGCAAAAATTACATAGTATTCAAATCTGCCGATGGCGTTTTCTATGCAGTTTATGAAAGCTTCGGCGTTATAGCGGTGCGCATTGTAGGTTATTTGCACTTTTCCGCCGATGTTTTCGTTTATGCCGCGCACGAGCTGCTCTTTGTAGGCGTTGCTCATTACGTCAAGCAGGACAAACACGTTTGCGACCTTCCTGTATTTGGATTTTATCACGATAAATCCCTTGCCGTGCCTCGATTCAACTAAGCACTTGCTCTTTAAAAGATTGTAGCTTTTAACGACGGTTTCGCGGGCTATTTTGCAGCTGTTTGCAAGTTCGTTGATTGACGGAAGCTTCGAGCCTTTTTTCAGCTTGCCGTCGTTTATCATGTCGATTATGAAGTTTTCGATGAATTTGGATTTTGGGGCGTGCGAAACTTTTAATTCAGATGCGAGTTTTTTCAGCATATGCAGCGAGGTTTTGGTTTTTATGTAAAAACAACTGTTATGGTTGTACTGTTCCAAATTGCAAGCAAAAATGCATAACAGTTTAAAAGGCGTTTCTTTTTGCGAAAAAACGCTCAAAGCGGAAGATTGAAATTGTGTTTTTTATTTTTATCGCGTTTAATTTCGGCAAGTAAAAATTGAGATGGAATTTTCGATTAAAGATATCGCCGAACTTGCCGCAACGCCCGAAAGCATTGTTGTCGCCATAGAAATTTTGGGACTGGTTGCGTTTGCCGCGTCGGGCGCTATTGCCGCGTTGAAAAAGGACTTGGACCCAATCGGGTGCTTTATCGTGGGCGCGGTTGCGGGAATCGGCGGCGGAACCGTGCGCGACCTTATTTTAGACAGGGACGTCTTTTGGCTTCACGACAAATATTTGTACTCGCTCAACATTTGCTTTTTGACATCTCTTGTCTTTTACATATTCGGCAAGCGGCTCTCCCGCCGCGAAAACATAGTGAACTGGTTCGACGCCGTCGGGCTTTCGCTGTTCGCCGTGCAGGGCTATATGATTGGATTTGAAACTTCGGGCAGCGTTGAAATCGCCGTTTTGATGGGGGTTTTGACAGGCTGCGGCGGGGGATTTTTGCGCGACATATGCCTTACCCGCCAGCCTTTTATTTTCAGGGGCGAATTTTACGCGTCCGCCGCTCTTTCGGGGCTGTTTGTTTTGTGGCTGACTTCAATGCCCATTCTTTCGGGGATTGTTGTCTTTGCAATAAGGGCGTGCACCATAAAGTGGCATTGGCGTTTTAAATAAAACTTGTAAAAATTTCAGGCTTAAATTTATTTGTAATCATGAAAAAGACAAAAGACGGCAAACAGGCAAGCTGGGGAGGAAGGTTCTCCGAAGCTCCAAGCGAGCTTATGTTGAGGTTCGGAGAATCCGTATCGTTTGACAGAAAACTTGCGTATTTCGACATTCAAGGCTCCTGCGCCCAGGCAGAGATGCTTGCAAGCTGCGGCATCATAACCGAAGAGGAGTGCGGCGAGATTTTAGCGGGCCTGAACAAAATTTCCGATTTGATAAGCGAAGGCAAATTCAAGTGGGACTCCGCTCTTGAAGACGTGCATATGAAC
>JAGBWO010000083.1 GCA_017629765.1 Opitutales bacterium
AAAGAATGCATATCTTATTCTTATAAACCGTTGCCGCGGGGTTGAAAGTGTCGCTTTCCTCCCATTTTATGGGGCGTTTTTGCATGGGGCAGTCGAATACGCTTTCCTTGTTCGGCGATATTACGGGGTTTACTCCTTCGGGTCTTTCAAAGCCGCCCATTGCCCAGTCGGGGAGGGGATTTTTTTGCAAGTTGCTTTCAGCGTAAGCCGCAAACGAGATTGCAAGCGTCAAAATGGATAGTTTTATTTTCATCATATATTGTATTTTTTCGGACAAGAGAATTACGCATAAAAATGCTGTTTATCAAGGGTTTTTACTGTTTTTTTTAAAAAATGCTTGCCTATGGCTTTTTTTTAGTCTAACCCCAATGGGGGAAAATAATATGAACAACGCAATAGACGATATTTTCTTTAAAAATGCGGACGACTTTTTCCGCATGAACGCGCCGACGGCACTTACTTATGACGATGTAACGCTGGCAACGCAATATTCGGCGATTTTGCCGAAGCAGACAAAGTTGGACACGGAGCTTTCCGAAAGCGTGAAGCTTACTTTGCCCATAATCTCTTCGGATATGGATACGGTGACCGAATACAAGATGGCGATTGCGATGGCGCGAAACGGCGGTTTGGGCATAATCCATTCCTCAATGTCCGCCGACGAGCAGCTTTCCCAAGTAAGCAGGGTCAAAAACTACATTCACGGCTTGATTCAAGACCCGATTAGAGTTTCGCCCGAACAGTTCATTGGCGACGTATTGAATATGGTGGAAGACAAAAAGTTCCGTTTCAGAACCTTCCCCGTTGTCGACGAGCAGGGCAAGCTTGTCGGGCTTTTGCCGGGCAGCGTTGTAAAGGCCTGATACGCCTCGATGAAGATTGCCGACGCAATGTCTCCGCGCTCCGAAGTATTTACAATTTCTGCAAAGGACTTGGGCGCGGACCCGATTGAGGCGGCCGACAATTTCTTTAACGACCATTTCGGAGTTCACAAGCTTTTGGTTGTGGATGAAAACGACAAGCTGAAAGGGCTTTTCACCCTTTCCGACATCGAAAGAATTTCAGACGAAAACGCATCGCAAAAACGCGCGGCAAGGGATTCGCGCTTCCGCCTGCTCTGCGGCGCGACGCTTTCCATTTACCGCGACAAGGACGGCAATCTTGACAGGGATAGAATCGTAAACCATGTAGGCGCGCTTGTCGAGCGCGGTCTGGACGTCGCGGCGGTTTCCACCGCCCACGGCTTTACGGAAGGAGTGGGTTCAATGGTAAGGCTCGTCCGTGAAAACTTTAAGGATTTGACTATTATCGGCGGCAATGTCACAAGCGCGGCCGGCGTCGAATATCTTGCAAATGCCGGCGCGAACGCGATAAAAGTCGGGCAAGGTCCGGGTTCCATTTGCACAACCCGCATAGTTGCCGGCATCGGCATTCCGCAGCTCACAGCCCTATATGTATGCTCTTCGCAGGCGAAGAAATCGGGCGTAAAAATAATCGCCGACGGCGGCATAACAAAGAGCGGGGACATGGTAAAGGCTCTGACTTTGGCTGATGCCGTTTTGTGCGGAAGCCTCCTTGCAGGCACTCCCGAAGCTCCCGGCAAGATTATGGAAATCAACGGAAAGAGCTACAAGCAGTATCGCGGCATGGGTTCGATGGCGGCAATGAAAGACGGTTCGGCGGCTCGTTACGGCAGGGACACAAAAGACAAGACCGACAAAGTCACAGCGGAAGGCATCGAGGCGTTGAAGGAAGTTTCGGTAGGTCTTGACTCTCTGCTTGCGCAGTATGCCGGCGGCATTCAAAGCGGCATGGGCTATTTGGGCGCGGAAGATTTGGCGGCGTTGAAGCGCAATGCCAGATTTGCCAAAATCACGGCGGCGGGGCAGAAGGAAAGCTTCCCGCACGATGTTATAGAAGTTAAGACAAACAATGCTTAAATTGTTTGCTTGACGTAAAAATGTGAAAATCCGCCATGTCTGAAAATGGCGGGATTTCATATTTTCGCCATATTTTTATATTCTTTATTATTATGACTCCCACAAAAGTTTTTCTGACAATTCTTGCGACGGCCTTAGTTTTGGGATTTTTTTACGTTCTTACGCTGTTTTCTCCGCGCGGAGTTTACGACAGCCGCCAGGATGTTGAAATTTCGCTCGCAGACGCGCTTGAAATGAAGACGGAGGCGGGAAAGCTTTACAATGAATTTTTGGAAAAATTGAAGCTTGGCGAACCTACTAAAGCCGATATGGAAAATCTTGAGAAATCCATAGGACTTTTGAGTTCGTTCATAAAACAGACCGAGACTTCCGACAGAGCCACCCACGCAGAACTTACGCAAATGCGCACGACTTTGCAGAACGTGCAGGGCAGAAAAGACGCGGGAGAAATTCCGACAATGCTTAAAGCGGCTGACGAAGCCTTCACCAAGCACGATATGCTTTTGGCGTTGGAATTATATAAAAAAGTATATGATGCGCAGGAGCGGGTAAACAGGCTCTATCCCGACAGCGACTATTACAGCGTGTCGACCCTTTCAAAGGCGGAACAGATGTTGCGCCTTGTAAGCGCGGCTCCGCTTGCTTCGGAAATAAAGGAAATACAGGCCCAAATAAAAGAGAGGGTCGCTTTGAAGCATTGGGAGGAAGCAAAAAAATTATATAAAAAAGCAATATATTTGCAGAATAAAATCAACAAGGACTATGCAAACACAAGCTATGCCGATTTTTCAAAAGTCAGGGATTTTGAAATAGAATTGGAATCTCTCAACGCCGCTCCTTTGCAGGCGGAAATTGAAGAGGCTTTGTCGGCCGGCAAGAAGTGCGAGGAGGACAAAAACTATCTCGCCGCCGCCGAGCAGTACCGCATTGCAGTTGACAAGCAGAGCGAGCTGAACACGCTTTTTGAGCGCAGCTCTTACGCTTCGGGGGAAAAGCTTGCAAATTTCAGGGTTTTAAAGGATGTGGCGATGAGCCGCCCGCTTTTTGACGAAATTTCGCAAAAATATGCCCGAATGCGCGAAATGCTGAAAAACGGAGAGCCTTCCGACAAAGTTTTGCCCCTTGCGCAAAACATTCTTTTGAAGTGCGAGAGCTTTAAGACGGAGCATCCTCTAAGCAGCCTTTTGGATGAAGAGACGATTTTGTCTTTGCGGTATATCGGATATTTGGGCAAAAACTTGGAGACAATTTACAGGCAGTGCATGGAAAATTTGCTGCCCATAGATTCTTCGGGAAAAATAAAGATGCTCAAATCCGAAGTTTCGCAGTCGCTTTATGAATTTGTAATGCAGGAAAATCCGAGCAGGAATAAAAATCCTGAAAATCCGGTGGAAACCGTTTCATATGAAAACGCCTTGGATTTTTGCAGAAGGCTTTCATGGATTTTGGGCAGAAAAATCTCCCTGCCATCGCTGGAACAGTTTAGGGGCGCTACGGGATCTTTGGCTTATGTCGATTTGGACGCCATCTCTTGGAATGCCGGCAATTCGGGGCTTCGCACGCATAAAGTCGCGTCAAAAAGCCCGAATGTAAAGGGCTTTTACGACTTGCTTGGCAATGTTTCCGAATTCACTTCCGCCGACAAAAACGCAAAGGCGTTCATATTTGGGGGCAACGCCCAAACTTGGACAGACGCTTTAAGCGAAATTCCGGTCCACGAAATTCAAACAAGCCAAAACGGCGACAGAACCGTAGGTTTTAGGTTTATCGTTCATTTTTCGGAATAGCGCGCGGTTTGTTTTGGACCTGCAATGCGGTCTCGCTAAAAATCCGCAGTTTTTTGGGATTTTTTGTAAGACAGGTTTTTGTTGCCTTGCATTAATATTTGTGTTTACAAGATTGAAATAAAACGCCATTCTCTTGGGAAATGGATTTGCAAAATGGGAAATTATCGGTAACTGCGCGCGAGCTTGTGAAAGACTACGGCAAAAGGCGCGTTGTAAACGGCGTGAATTTAAATCTTGCCGCAGGGGAAATTGTGGGGCTTTTGGGCCCGAACGGTGCGGGAAAAACAACGAGTTTTTACATGATTATGGGGCTTGTTCCCGCAACGGCGGGCAATGTCTTTTTGGGAAATACGGACATAACGAATTTGCCTATGTACAGGCGTTCGCGCATGGGAATCGGGTATCTGCCGCAAGAGGCGTCGGTTTTCAGAAAGCTGACGGTTGAAGAAAACGTCATGGCGGTCGTCGAAACTTTGGATATGCCCAAGAAAGAGCGCAAGGACTATGTCTTGAAAATGCTTGACGATTTGGACTTAAAGCGCCTTTCCTCCCAAAAGGCGTACACTCTTTCGGGAGGGGAGCGCAGAAGGCTTGAAATCACGCGCGCTCTTGCGGTTCGCCCAAAATTTCTTCTTATGGACGAGCCTTTCAGCGGCGTCGACCCGATAAGCGTGGCGGAAGTCCAGAACATTGTTTTGGGCTTAAAGGCAAAGGGCATTGGCGTTCTTATCACTGACCACAATGTGCGCGAAACTTTAAGCATTGTCGACAGGGCGTATCTGATACATCAGGGCAAGGTTTTGAGCCAGGGTACGAGCGAATTTTTGGTAAACGACGAAATAAGCCGCAAGTTCTACTTGGGCGAAAGCTTTAAAATGTAGTTTATGTCGGAAGCGAACGAACAGTCTATTTCCGTAAGGGAATTTTACGATTTATTTAAGGAGCCTTTGCAGCTTGAAATGGCTGCCGGCGCCGGCGGGCTTGATAAAACCATAAAGGATTTGGGTTCAAACCGCCCCGCATTGGCGATAACGGGATACTTTAAGAATTTTGCCGCGCACCGCATCCAGATTTTCGGCGCGGGCGAAATGGCTTATTTGCGCGATTTGCCCGCCGAAGAGCAGGAGCAGGCAATGCGCGAGATTGTCGAAAAGGGCGTCACTTGCATGATTGTCTCCCGCAACATTGTTCCTACAAGGGCGATGCTGAAAGTGGCGGAAGAGTTGAATATTCCGCTTCTTCGCACAAGAATGCGCTCAAAGGAATTTTCAACGGATCTTTCTTTGGAGGTCGGCAAAAAATTTGCGCCGCGCATCAGTTTGCACGGAACGTTTTTGGACGTAAAGGGCATCGGCGTTTTAATACGCGGCGCAAGCGGAGTCGGCAAGAGCGAATGCGCGCTCGCGTTAATCGACCACGGGCATTCCCTCGTTGCGGACGATATGACTTGCTGCGTGAAAATCGGCAAAGACAGAGTTATCGGCAAGAGCAACGATTTGAACCGCGGGTACATGGAGTGCCGCGGAATCGGCATAATCGACGTTGCGAAGCTTTACGGTGTTAGATGTTTGCGCCTTGAAAAGCAGGTCGATTTGGTTGTGACTTTCGTTGAATGGAAGTCGGGGATACCCGAAGAGCGCACCGGGCTTGACAAGAATTATTTTGACATCTTGGGCGTTTCCATTCCGCATATCGAAATACCTGTAAGACCCGGCAGGGACATGGCGCGTCTTGTTGAAGTTGCCGCTATGGTTCAGGCTCTGCGCGAAATGGGCCATGACGCGGCGGCGGAATTCAACGAACGCCTTATTGCCGCGATGAGTTAAAGTTTTAAGGGCTTTTTTATGGATTTTGAATATTCACCGCGGGCAAAGAAACTATGCTCTCTTTTGAAAGAGCGCATTGTGTTTTTGGACGGCGCAATGGGGACATTGATTCAGCGCGAAGGCTTGACCGAAGACGATTTTCGCTCGGGAGTTGCGGAGCTTGCAAACTGCAAGGCGGAGCTTAAAGGAAACAACGACCTCCTAAACATAACGCGTCCCGACATCATAGCAAAAATTCAGCGCGCTTATTTTGAGGCGGGTTCGGACATCATCACCACGAATACTTTTGCTTCTACGCGTCTCGGGCAGGAAGATTACGGTCTTTCAGATTTCGCGCCGAAGCTGAACGCCGCCGCCGCCGGACTTTCAAGGGGCATTGCCGATGAATTCGAGAAAAAAGACGGCAAGCCGCGTTTTGTTGCGGGGTCCATAGGCCCGATGAACAAGACAGCGTCAATTCCGCCCGACCCGAACAATACTGCTTTGCGCAATGTGGGTTTTGACGAGCTTCGCGCCTCATACTACGAACAGATGAAAGTTCTGTTTGAAAACGGGGTTGATTTGTTTTTGCTTGAAACGGCTTTTGACACCCTGAACGTAAAGGCGGCAATCCACGCTTATTTGAGCTTGGTTGAAGATGAAAAATGCAATATTCCGATAGCTTTGAGCGTGACAATTTCGGACCTTTCCGGCAGAATTTTGAGCGGGCAGACGATAGAGGCTTTCTATGCGAGCGTAAGGCATGCAAAGCCTTTGTTTGTGGGCTTAAACTGCTCTTTGGGCGCGGAGGGCATGCGCCCTTACATAGAGCAGTTCGACAGAATTGCGGAGTGCTTCACTCATTGCTATCCGAATGCGGGGCTTCCCAATCCCCTTTCGGAATTCGGTTATGACCAGCAGCCGAAAGACACGGCGAAATATTTGTCGGAATACGCCCGCGACGGTCTTTTAAACGTCATTGGCGGATGCTGCGGAACAACTCCCGCCCACATTGCGGAAATAGTGAAGGAATGCTCGAAATATGCTCCGCGAAAGCCGAAGCCTAAATCGGAAAGCCTTATTTTGTCGGGATTGGAGCCTCTCGAGCTGCAAAAAAAGAACGCTCCGTTTGTTTTTGTAGGCGAAAGGACGAATGTCGCAGGCTCCATACAGTTTAAAAAACTGATAATAGCTGGGGATTTCCAGTCCGCGCTCGCGGTTGCGCGCAAGCAGGTGGAAAACGGCGCAAACGCAATCGACGTAAATTTCGACGAAGCTTTGCTCGACGCCCCGCAATGCATGACTACTTTCCTTAATATGGTCGCGGCGGAACCCGAAATCGCGAGAGTTCCCATAATGATAGACTCTTCTGACTTCGAGACTATTTTGGCGGGGCTTAAATGCGTTCAAGGCAAGGCGATTGTAAATTCCATTTCGTTAAAAGAGGGCGAAGAGGTTTTTCTTGCGCATGCAAAGGAGCTTAAAAAATTCGGGGCCGCAATCCTTGTTATGGCGTTCGACGAAAACGGTCAGGCTGTCTCGATTGAGGACAAGGTGCGGATTTGCAAGCGGTCTTACGACTTGCTTTTGGGCATTGGCGTCGAACCCGAAGACATTATTTTCGACGCGGCTGTTTTGACGGTCGCAACGGGCATAGAAGAACACGATTCTTACGCCGTGAATTTCATCGAGGCGGTGCGCAGGCTCAAAGAGCTTTGCCCCAATTCGAGAACGAGCGCGGGCGTAAGCAACGTTTCGTTCGCTTTCAGGGGCAATAATGCGGTAAGAGAGGCGATGCACTCCGTTTTCCTTTACCACGCCCGCAAGGCGGGCTTGGATTTCGGCATTGTAAATGCGGGGATGCTTGCGCCTTATGATGAAATAGACTTGGAGCTTCGCAAGCTTGTCGAAGACGTTATTTTAAACAAGGGGCATTCCGCAGTCGAAGCTCTCTTAAATTCCGCGCACTCTTACAAAGACAAAACGGGAAAGTCTTCTGCCGTTAACGAGGATGACTTCAATTCTTTGGACTGGGGCGAAAAAATGAAACGCTGCTTCGTAAAAGGCGAAGACGGGCGCATTTTGGAGGTTGTCGAACATTTCTATTCGGAGCTGAAAAATCCCCTCAAAGTGATTGAAGGTCCGCTTATGGACGCGATGAAGCATGTGGGCGTTTTGTTCGGCGAGGGCA
>JAGBWO010000084.1 GCA_017629765.1 Opitutales bacterium
CAATACTTTTTGCCGGCGTCTTCAAGAACATTGAAAACTTCGCGCTCATACCTCGCGGCTTCGTCTTCCGGCGGCAAAGTTCCGTCAATTTTGAATATTTGAGAATCCGGAATTTTCATAGGCCCGAAAAAAATCCTGCAAGCCTCGCCGAAATTGCTTTCGCTTGACGATTCCTCAACCATTCTTTCGTCGACCCAAAAAAATCGCACCGAAGTCCAATCGATTTTTTTTGAATAGAAGTCGCGCCATATTTCAAACATAAGCCTTGCCGTCCGCCCGCCGGAAAGCGCAAGGTTGAAAAAACGCGTCTCGCGCAGCGCCACAAGCGCCTGCAATTCATTGGACAAAGCGAATACTGCGCCCTTTGCGTCTTTAAAATTTTCAAAATTTATCATTTTCCGCTTTCAATATGCACGGGGTTTATTTTGCACAAATTGGATTCGCGCAGCTCCTCAAAAACCGGCGGCAGGGTTCCCTTTTCATAAATATGCAAATTTTTCCTTCCTTCCCTGCGCCAATAGTTTAAAATCGGCTCGACGAACTTCCAAGAATAGCTTTGGGAATCGTTGCGGGCAAAAAGAGTGTTGTCGCCCAGCATGGCGTCCAAAAGCAGACGCTCGTAGGCGTCGGGCAGTCTCGTAGGCGAAATGGACTTATAGTCGAAATCCATGTCCACCTGCCTAACTTCGAACCCCGCCCCGGGCACTTTAAGCCCGAACATAAGAGATATGCTCTCGTCGGGATAAATCCTTATTGCGAGCGAATTGCATGACGAACCGCAACACTGCCCCTTGAAAAGTTTCTGCGGCGGGGCTTTAAATCTTATCAAGATTTCCGAAGTTTTTTCCGGCATTTCCTTGCCTGTTATAATGTAAAAAGGCACCCCGCCCCAGCGCCAGTTTTCAATAAATAATTTCAACGCGGCATAGGTTTCGGTGGAGGAATTTTTTGCCACTCCCTTTTCCTGCGCGTAGCCCGAATACTGCGCGCGTATGGCATTTTTCCGTATATCGGAATCGGAAAAAGGCTTAAGACTGCGCAACACTTTGGCAATTTCGTCCCTTATGGATTCGGAATCGAAAGTTGCGGGAGCTTCCATTGCGACAAACGCCATAAGCTGCAAAAGGTGGTTTTGAACCATGTCGCGCAAAGCCCCCGCGCCGTCGTAATAGCCGCCCCTGTTTTCGACGCCCAAAGTTTCCGACGCGCGTATTTCCACGGAATCTATGAAATTTCTGTTCCAAAGAGACTCGAATATTCCGTTTGCAAAGCGCAAAACCAATATGTTTTGCACCGTCTCCTTGCCGAGATAATGGTCTATTCTCAAAATCTCGTTTTCTTCAAAAATTTTCAGAAGCTCCGAATTTATGTTTTGAGAGCTCTCCAAGTCGGAGCCAAACGGCTTTTCCACTATTATCCGCCTGAATCCGCCCTCCTGCGACTTGTTCAGCCCCGCATTTTTCAGGGCGCGGGGAATTATGCTGTACATGTCCGGAGGGGTTGCAAGATCAAACAAAATATTGTCGGCAACGCCCGTCTTTTCGCGGACATCAATGAATTTTCCCCGAAGCTGCAAATAGGAATTTTCGTTGCAAGTGTCTATGCAAAGATAAAACACCCGCGACAAAAACGACTCCAGCATTTCAGCGTTCAACTCCTTGCCCTTCAAAAAAGTTTTTATGTTTTCCCCCGCGTACTTTCTGAAAGATTCATCGTCAAATTTCGTTCGAGACACCCCCACAACCGCAAATTTTTCGGGCATAAAACCGCGCGAAAAAAGACCGAACAGCGACGGCATGAGCTTCCGCTTCGCAAGGTCTCCCGAAGCCCCGAATATCGCTAAAATCTGGTTGCTTGGCCTTTCCATTTCTACTCCCATTTGGTATGGAAAAATTCTCCGCGCGGAGCGTCCGTTCTCTCGTAAGTGTGCGCCCCGAAGAAATCGCGCTGGGCCTGAATCAGATTGGACGGGCTTTCCGCCTGGCGGGCGGAGTCAAAGTACGCGAGGGCGGAAAAGCTTGCGGGCATTGAAACTCCGCCCTGAGCGGCGAGGCTTGCAACTTCCCTCAAGCTGTTCACGTTTGCCCGAATTTCCTCCGCGAAAAATCCGTCAAAGAGCAGATTTTCCAAACTGCCGTCGGCGGAAAAAGCCTCGGTTACCCTGTCCAAGAATTTCGCCCTTATGATGCACCCGCCGCGCCATATCTTCGCGATTTCGCCAAGATTCAAGTTCCAGCCGAATTTTTTCGAGGCGTCCGACAATATCGAAAACCCCTGCGCGTACGCGATTATTTTTGCGGCGTACAAAGCATTCTCAAGGACTGCGCCCATAACATCGCGCGGCATATTGAATTTGCACTTCGAGCCGAAAATCCGAGATCCCGACTTGCGCATTTCAACCCTGCCCGAAACAAACCTCGCAAAAAGAGCCTCCGCAATGCAGGAAACGGGGCTGCCAAGCTCGGCGCCGCTTTCGACGCTCCACTTGCCCGTGCCTTTCTGCCCCGCCGCATCCAAAATCAAATCAAGCGAAAACCTGCCGCTTTCGTCTTTGCGGCGCAGAATTTTCGCCGTGATTTCAATCAGGAAACTTTCAAGCTTCCCCCTGTTAAATTTTTCAAAAACGTCCGCCATTTCCACGTTGGAAAATTTGCCGCTCTTGCGCATAACCTGATAGATTTCCGCAATCATCTGCATGTCGGCGTATTCGATTCCGTTATGTATTGTTTTTACAAAATGCCCGCTTGCGCCGCCGCCAATCCATTCGCAGCAAGGATCCCCGTTCGGAAGCTTCGCGGCGATTTTTTGAAGATAGGGCTTTATTTCCGCCCACGCTTTCTCGTTTCCGCCGGGCATAATCGAAGCTCCGTTTCTTGCGCCCTCTTCGCCTCCCGAAATTCCCGCGCCCACAAACAAAATCCCGCTGCCTTCCAATTCCGCAAGCCTTCTTGCGGTGTCATTAAAATTTGAGTTTCCCCCGTCGATTACAATATCGCCGCGGCTCAAAAACGGCATAAGCCCCTCAAGCATTTCATCGACGGCTTCGCCCGCCTTCACCATCAAAAGAATTTTCCTTGGGCTTTCCAAACTCTGCGCAAAGTCCTTTAAATTTGTAAATCCCGAAATTTTTTTATCCCCGCCTTCGCCGCCCAAAAAAGCTTCAACGGCATTTTTTTTGCCCTTTGACAAACGGTTGAAAACGCTGACTTTCACGCCCTTGTCCGCCAAATTTAACGCTATGTTCGAGCCCATTACGCCCAAACCCGCAACTCCGAATTCCGATTTTTCCATAAATAAAAAAGATTTACGCTCTTTTATCGGAAAATTTTAAGACGAATAAAGAAAGGCGCGCTTTTAAGTCTTGACCAAAACAATTTATGTCAAATATTCTTATCTTTTTTATTTAAACAAATATGCACGACTTTATAGCAAACGCCATCGAATTTTTTATGCGCGCGCCGTCCGCAAGGCTTGCGTGGGTTTTATTATTTTCCGCAAGCGCATTTGAAGTGGGGTTTGCAGTCATGCTTAAATACTCGGAAGGGTTTACAAAAATAATACCCTCGCTTTTCGTGTGCGTTTTCGCGATTTTAAGTTTCGCGTTTTTAAATTTGTGCATACGCACGCTGCCTGTGGGAACAGCCTACGCGATTTGGACGGGCATAGGCGCGCTCGGAGTCGCCACCTACGGAATCCTGATTTTCAACGAGCCATTCCAGTTTGCGAGAATTTTGTGCCTTGCGCTTATACTGATAGGGGTTGTGGGGCTTCCGCTTCTTTCAAACCACTCCTAAAAGATTTGGCAGCGCCAGAGCGGCTTTTTTATCGGGCTTTCCTGCCGAAAAATTTTCCCTTGAATTTATTGCCCGTTTTTGCGGAAGAGCCGCGCGTTTTTTTAAGGACATCGCGCTGCTGCCTGCGCTCGGCAAGACCCTTGTTCACTTCTATCGGCGAAAAATCGGGCGCGGTTTCCGCGCAATACATCGCAGCCCCCATCGTCATGGGAAGCGGAATAAAATCCTGAACCTGCTGCAAACTCCAATTCGATTTTGCGAGGAATTTGTCAACGACCTTCATATTCTCCGCAGTGCATCCGGGAAAATTTGAAATGAAGTAGGGAACCATAAACTGTCGTTTGCCGGTGCGCCTGTTCACATCGTCGAAAATATCCTTGAAAGCCTCAAACTCTCCCGCCCTGCCCTTTCGCATCAAATTTAAAACGCCGCCGTCGAGATGCTCGGGCGCAACGCTCACCTGCCCTGAAACATGGTCTTTTATTATTTTTCTTGTTTGATTGGGCTGCGCAAGGGCCAAATCGAGCCTTACGCCGGAATTAATGAAGCAGTGCCTGACTTTCGGAAGTTTCATTATCGAGTCCAAAAGCTCCATTAAAGGCTCTTCTTTGGCGTTGTAATTTTTGCAAAAAGACGGGAAAAGGCAAGAATAACGCCTGCACTTCTTGCAAATTTCGGGGTCGCGGGGGGAATGCCCGTAAATATTGCCCGCCGCCCCTCCGATGTCGCTGATTG
>JAGBWO010000085.1 GCA_017629765.1 Opitutales bacterium
AGTCGGGCAGGGGCTTATTTTGTGGAAGCCCAAGGGGGCTATTCTCCGCCAGTCGCTGCAAGACTTCATTTTGGAGCTTTTGCGCGAGCAGGGGTACAGCCAAGTATTTACTCCGCATATCGGCAAGCTCGGGCTTTTTAAGACGAGCGGGCACTTCCCCTACTACAAGGAATCGCAGTTTGTTCCGATAGTCGAGCGCGACGACCTGCACCGTTTGGCGGCGGAAAACGTTCCGGTTTCGCAGTTTGAGGAAAAAATCGAAAACGGCGACGTTTCGGGGTTTTTGCTAAAACCCATGAATTGCCCGTTCCATGTTGAAATTTACAAAAGCGACGCGCATTCGTACCGCGATTTGCCCGTCCGCTTGGCGGAGTTTGGCAACGTGTACCGCTGGGAGCAGTCGGGCGAATTAAACGGGATGACGCGCGTAAGGGGCTTTACGCAGGACGACGCCCACATATTCTGCACTCCCGAACAGCTCGACGCCGAAATCCAGGGATGCTTGGACTTGGTCAAGAAAGTGTTTACAACAATCGGTATGTCCGACTACCGCGTGAGAATTTCTTTGCGCGACCCTGATAGCGACAAGTATGTCGGAAGCGACGAAAACTGGCAAAAGAGCGAAGAGGCAATCAGAAAGGCTGCGCGCACGCTCGGAGTCCCGTTTACCGAAGAGCTTGGCGAAGCCGCGTTTTACGGGCCCAAAATTGACTTTGTCGTAAAAGACGTAATCGGGCGCGAATGGCAGCTTGGCACGGTTCAGGTTGACTACAATCTGCCCGAACGCTTCGACATTACCTATACGGGTTCCGACAACAAGCAGCACCGCCCGATTATGATTCACCGCGCGCCGTTCGGTTCTTTGGAACGCTTTACGGGCGTTCTTATCGAGCACTTCGGCGGCAATTTCCCGACATGGCTTGCCCCCGAACAAGTTCGCATCTTGCCTTTGGGAGAAGACGTAATCGGATATGCCGACGAAGTTTATAAGCTTGCCAAAAAGGCGGGTCTTAGAGTTTCAATGGACGATTCTTCCGAAAAGCTCGGAGCCAAAATCCGCAAGGCTGAAACAGAAAAAGTTCCGCATATGTTTGTAATCGGCAAAAAGGAGGCGGAGGGAAAAATGGTGTCAATCCGCTCCCGTTTGCGCAAGGAATTTGAGGGCGTCAAATCTGCCGAAGAAGCCGTTGAATTGATATTGCAGGACGCAAAAAGCCGCAGATTGTAATTAAAAACAGCATTGAAGCGTGGATTGGAAAATCGGAAAGTACGACGCGAAGCTCGCGGCAGATTTAGGCTCGTATTTGGGCGTAAGCCCGATACTTGCGTCTTTATTGCTTGAACGCGGCTTTTCCGATCCCATTCGCGCCGAAATGTTTTTAAAGCCCAAGCTCACCAACTTGGGAGATCCGTTCCGCGTAAAGAATTTGCGGCGGGCGGCGCTTAGGCTCATAGAGGCAATCTCGAAAAAGCAAAAGGTTTTGGTTTTTGGCGACTATGATGTGGACGGCATCACAAGCACGACGCTTTTTGTGAACGCAATGCGCCACTTTGACTGCAATCCGTCATATTTTGTTCCGCGCAGAATGGACGAGGGCTACGGGCTGAGCGAGGCGGCTTTGGAGCGCGCCTTCTCCGACGAAAAGCCCGACTTGCTTGTCGCTTTGGACTGCGGAACAAACGCAATGGAAGCAATACGCTACATCCGCTCCCAAGGCATCGACTTGATAGTTGTCGACCACCACCAGTCAAAAGACGATCCCGCGGAAGAGGATTATATTTTGGTAAATCCGCACGTTTTTGATTTAAGCACGGCTCCGTGGCGCAATCTATGCACGGTGGGTCTTGTGTTTAAGCTTGTGCACGCTCTCGTAAAGGAAATGCGCCTGCGCGACGATCCCCGCTCATGGACTCTCGACTTGAAGGAATCTCTCGACTTGGTGTCTCTTGGCACTATCGCCGACTTGGTTCCGCTTGTCGATGAAAACCGAATTCTTGCCCGCTATGGAATAAAGAGGCTGAAAAGCACGAAGCGCAAGGGCATTCAGGCGTTAATACAGGCAAGCGG
>JAGBWO010000086.1 GCA_017629765.1 Opitutales bacterium
CCCGTATAGGAGCAGAATGCCGTTGGTATGCAAAGGGTTGCCACTTTGCCCGTGCGCTTTATGAATGCGGGCGATGTCGGGTCCCACGCGGTGTATCCCCTCGCTTCAAAAGTGGAGCGCAGGCCGCCCGAAGGGAAGCTGGAAGCATCGGGTTCGCCAAGTATCAAATTTTTGCCCGAAAAGCGCGTGATGGCGCTGCCTATTTCCCCGCTCGGGTCGAGGAACGAATCGTGCTTTTCCGCGCTCAGCCCGTTTAGCGGCAGAAACCAGTGCGTATAGTGCGTGGCGCCTCTTTCCATCGCCCATTTCTTCATCGCGTGGGCGACGTCGTTTGCTATCGAAGAGTCAATCGGGGTTCCCGCGTTTATGGTTTCAACCAGTTTTTTGTAGGCGGGGCGGGGCAGATATTGTTCCATTGCCCTTATGCCGAATACGTCTTTACCGTATTCGCTGTCTATGTCGTATTGCGGAGTGTTGTCGCTGCATTCGACTTTTCGTTCGGCAATTTTTGCTATCGCTGATTTTCTGCTGTTCATTTTTTGTTTCGGTTAAAAATTTTTTCGGCGGGGAAATTCTGTCCGCAACGATTATTTTATCCTTTCTTTATAAGAGAGTTTTTTCATTTTTAAAGTATAAAAAACGAACCGTTTTGTTTTTTTGACTGGACTTTTAAATTTTATTGGATTTTTATTTCATTTCTAATTTCTGTTTAGAAGGATTTACTAAATTATGAAAAACATGCTAAAAACTACATTATTTGCGGGCGTTGCTGCAATGCTTGCCCCGTTTACATTCGCGGCGGACGCCGCACAACCTGCGGCGCAGCAGCCGCAACAGGCCGAAAAAAGCTTTTTGAGCGCAGACAAGTTCTCCGCCTCTGTTTCTTTCGCCTATGAAAGCAACTATGTGTTCCGCGGCATCAGGGAAGCGCAGGACTCTCTTCAGCCCGAAGTTGAAGTCGCATACGCCCTCTCCGACGCTCTCGGCGCATATGTAGGCGTTTTCAACAATTCTCCGTTGGACGACAACTATACTGAAACCGACATCAACGTCGGCATGACCTATCAGGTTGCGGCGTTTACGTTCGATTTGGGCTACACGCTCTATTGGAACACTTCTTTGGGAAATAAAAAGGACTTCAAGTTCGACACCACAAACGAAATCAAAGTAGGCGTTTCCTACGACACAAGCGAACTCTTGGGCGACTTTGCCGTAACTCCGAGCCTCTATTACTATTACGACTTTGACATGGAATGCAATACGGTTGAAGTTTCTTTGGACTACTCCGCTCCGATTTCAAAGTGGATTTTGGGCGAAGGCAAAGACTTCCTTTCGTTGGATACTTCAATCTATTACGGTTACAGAAACGGCAGCCGCTTTAAGGCTTACGGCGACGTTTACCATGATTCAAACGGCTACAGCTATGTCGGCATCAATGCGGACCTCGTTTTGCGCGTGAATGAAATTTGCGCTTTGTCTTTCGGCGTTCGCTGGGCAAACGTAAATGCGCACTCCACTGTTGACTCCGTAATGGGCGAAACCCGTCCGTTCGGAAAGTATGCAGACACAGTCTGGTTCGGCACTTCGATGACGATGGGCTTCTAATTTATCCGGCATAATTGCTGAGGCGGCGCGGCGTTTTGCGACGTTCGCCGCCCATTAAAAAAGGCGGTTTTGGGATATATTCCCTGCCGCCTTTTTTATTGTCTTTTAAAAAGCGTTTGGAGACAAAAAAAGCGGAGAATTTAAATTCTCCGCTTTCCGTTAAATTAATGTTAGTTATCTTGCACCTGCTTTTACGGCATTTGGAATGTTGTTTGAAATATCGACATTCTTGACTTGCTTTGTCTTGACCTTAACCAGTCTGCGGGCGCGGCGGATTTTACGGTCAAGCTTGTCGGCAAGCTCGTTTATGGACTTGTACATGTCGCTTGAAGCGATGCTTATCACCATATCCGGGCCTTCGATTTCGATGCGTCCCTTCGCTATGAATTCGTCTTCATGGTTGCGGTTCGGGCTGTATTCCAAGTCAATTCTTAGTCTTATGATTTTTTCCTGATGCTTGAAAAGTTTTTCCATCTTTGAATAGACTTCCTGCTTCAATGAGTCGGTCAATTCGAGGTTCTGTCCGGAGATGATGATTTCGTTGTTATTCATGTTTTCCTTTCTGTTATGGCTTGATGCCGTGATGAAATTGTGAAATTATCTTTGCCAATATGAATATCGGCAATTCGCAAAATAAAATAAAGAGCTCCGTAAAAGAAAGTCGCAAAACGAGGGAAATCCTCGAACACTTGTCCCGAAACTACAGCGCTGTCATATTGACTGGCGGAAGTTCCGGAATAGGTCGCTCTTTTCTTGAACTGGTTTATAGATTACCAAAAAATATTTTGATATGCAACATTTCTCGTTCGGAAAGTGAAAAATTTTTTGAAAGGGAAAACGTTTTCGATATCAGGTGCGACTTATCTTACTTATCACAAATAGATTGCGCATTTAGCGAGATTTCCGAAAAAATCAAAAAAAACGCCGAAAAAAACGCGGATTTCCCCAAAAACAGAAAAATTCTGCTCATCAATAATTCTGGCTTCGGCGGTTACGGGCTGTTCCCCGAGCCGGATTTGGAGCATAACGCAAATATGATAGACGTCAATGTCCGCGCCCTGACTTACCTTAGCGGAAAATTTATCGGCTTAATCCGCGAAAATGGCGGCGGAATCATAAATGTTGCAAGCACTGCCGCGTGGCAGCCATGTCCGTATTTAAGCGTTTACGGTGCGACTAAATCTTATGTGATGAATTTTTCCCTCGCGCTGGATTATGAATTGCGCAAGTTCGGGGCGACATGCCTATGTCTTTGCCCCGGCCCTACGACGTCTAATTTTTTCAAAAGGGCCGGATTTGACAAGCGTCCGTTGAAGTCGAATTTCGGGCATGAGCCCGAACAGGTCGTCGAAGCCGCCATGCACGCTTTTTGCAGGGGGAAAAATTTAAAGGTTGTAGGATTATTAAATTCTGTGCTAACATTCATAAATTATTTAATACCGCGAAGCGTGATGGCAAAAATTGCGGGTGCGATTTTGGCCAAAGTTCGCCAATAAATTAAAATACCGATTATGGCAAAGTTTCAAAAAGTTGCAGTGTTGGGCGCGGGCGCGTGGGGAAGCTCGCTTGCAATTATTCTTTCAAAAAACATACCGAATGTTTCGGTTTGGGCAAGAGAGCCCGAAGTGGTTGATTCCGTAAAAAAATCGCGGACGAACTCGCTTTTTTTGCCCGACATCGAAATTCCGGAAAATGTGGCTTTTACCAACAGCCCGCAGGAGGCGATAGAAAACTCCGAGCTTTTGGTTTGGGGCGTTCCCATACAGTATCTCGACGCAACCGCCAAGAAATTTTCTCCGTTTGTGAAGGAGGGCGCGATTATGATAAACGCGGGCAAGGGCATCGAAATAGGCACTTGGCGAAGACCCTCGCAGGTTTTGAAGTCTTGCGTCGCCCATTCGGGAGCCTGCGGTTCGATTATGGGGCCTAACATCGCTTTTGAGGTCGCTAAGGGAAAATATGCGGAGGCTGTCGTAGCCTTGGAAGACAGGGTATCTGCGGAAATCTCGGCGGAGGCTTTCACTACTCCGACTTTCAATGTGCGCCCGACTCAGGACGTTGTCGGCGTCGAAGTCGGCGCGGCTTTAAAGAACATCGTGGCTCTTGCCGCGGGATTTTGCGACGGTATGAACTTGGGCGCGAACACCAAGGCGATAATTATGGCGAGGGGCTTTCAGGAAATCTACCGCGCGTCGGCGTCTTTGGGCGCGTGGAGCGATTCTTTCATAAAGGAATCGGCAATACTGGGGGACGTTCTCACAACTTGCATGAGCCCCGATTCCCGCAACCGCAGAACGGGCGAGCAGCTCGGAAAGGGCGCGAGCGTGGAGGCGGCTTTGGCGGCGTTAAACGGAAGGGTTTGCGCGGGGCTTGAAACAATTCAAATTTGCAGAATGTTCGAGAAAAACGGCTTGAAGCTGCCGATAATGTCAACTTTGTGCGATTTGTCCGAGGGAAAAATCGACAGGAAGACATGCTTAAAGAGAATGCTTTGCGCGTAGTAAGTTTCGCGTTTGATTTATGAAAAAAGTTTTGATTGCGCTGACAGGGTCAATAGGCGCGGGAAAGAGCGCGGCGGGCAGGGCGTTTGAAGAATGCGGCGCGCGCGTTTTGGACGCCGACAAGCTTTCAAAGCGCGTCTTGTTTGAGGACGGGGACGCGGTAAAGGAAGTTTACGAACTCTTTAAGGAAAGCGGTTTTACAAACGGCATGCCCGATGCGGGGAAAATTGCGGATATCGTGTTTTCCGATGCCGAAAAACTGGCGGCGCTCGAGCGCGTCATACATCCGCGCGTTGAAAAACTTTGGAAAGAAGCCTGCAAGGGCGGTATTTGCGTGGTTGAAGTGCCGCTTCTTTTTGAAAAAAATCTTGAAAAGGGCTTCGATTTTTGCGTTACTGTTTTTTGCAGCGAGGATTTGCGAAGGCGAAGGCTCTTGGAAAGAGGCCTTTCGGAGCATGAAATTTGCAGGCGCGATTCTTTTCAAATGTCGCAAACCGATAAAATCGCCCGTTCGCACGCCGTGTTTTTTAATGACGGCGACGCCTCTTTTTTAAAAGACCAGGCGGAGCTGTTTTTGGCGCGCCTTTAAATTTTTAATCTGTTTTGTTTAAAATAAGTTTTTTATGGACGAAAAAAATCCCGAACAAGAAGCAATCGGCGAAATAATGCCGCAACCCGCCCCCAAAAAAAGAAGGGGCAGAAAGCCAAAAGCCTTGAAGGAAGCGGAGCTTGCCGCGGAACTTGAATTAAACTCGGAAACCGTTCCTTCCGAATGCAAGGCGCAAGAAAAAGAAATGGAAGAGCCTTTGTCGGAACCTCGCGGGGATGAAGAGGCATCTTCGGAAATTTCTGAGCCTGAAAATCAGGACGCCTACGACGAAGAGGAGGAATACGAATCTTACAGCCGCCGCAACCGCGAGCGCGAAAGCAATATTAGAAACGACGAATTTTCATTTACGGGCGGAAGCGATTACGGGGAAGGGGAATCCGAAGCGGAGGAA
>JAGBWO010000087.1 GCA_017629765.1 Opitutales bacterium
AGCGGGCGAACGGTCTCGAACCGTCAACCTCGACCTTGGCAAGGTCGCGCTCTAGCCAATTGAGCTACGCCCGCGATGCGGATTGGGTTCTCCAATCAATTAAAGCACTTTACAATGCCTCTTTATTTCGATATGTCAAGCCCTAAACTATAACTTTTTCGGAAATTTTTCGGCGCAAAAGCGAATGCCAAAAATGCCAAAAATATTTGGGGCAAATATTTTGCATAAAGCAGGATTTTGCGCGTCTTTACCTGCGCAAACACAGCCAATGCACAAAAAAAAGCGGGGATAATCCCCGCTTTTTTATGGAGCCGATGAGGCTCGAACTCACGACCTCCAGAGTGCGATTCTGGCGCTCTTCCAACTGAGCTACGACCCCGATATTTAAGCATCAAATAATCTGCCGAATTTAAAATTTGTCAAGGCATTTTTTATTCGGAATTTCAAGCCGCCCGAACGCGAATCGAAACCCTACTTATATTCCTGCCAAGACTTTATCGCGATTTTCTCAATCGGCATTTGCGAAAACGCCGTTATAAAGGCGTCGGCAAGGCGCGCGTTTGTGATGAGGGGGATATTCAAGTCGATGGCAGCCCTTCTTCTCCGGTTTTTCAACGGGAAGCCCGAGCATTGCGGAAAATTTGTCGCGGTCTTCGGCGTTATCGATGCTCTTTGCGGAAGTTCCCAAAATTCTGACGTTTTTAGAGTCGAGGCGAAGAGCCAAGTTGTTCGGAATTTGCCTTGGAATGCAAATACTCGCAATAGAATACGCGCGCAACGTACTCGGATTTTCCGACGCAAACAGCCTCGAATTCAACCCCGAAACGAAACATCCGATGATAAAAATAATGGCCGACCAAATAGGCGTCGATTTGGGGGCGACAATGCGCCTCGGGGCATACGAATGCGCGCTTCAAAAAGGCTCAAAGGCATACGAGGCATATAACGCCGAAACTATAAGCGAACGCCACCGCCACCGCTACGAGTTTAACAACGACTATCGCGACACCCTTCAAAACGCGGGGCTTGAAATTGCGGGAATAAATCCAAAGCGCAACCTCGTGGAAATCGTGGAAGTAAAAGGGCATCCGTGGATGCTCGGAGCGCAATTCCATCCCGAATTCAAGTCGAAGCCGTCGCATCCGCATCCGCTTTTCTGCGCATTTATAAAAAACGCGCTAAAAAGAAACAAAAATTCGCATTTTTAAAAGCTAATTTTTAAATCGATGCCCTTAAACAGGTGTCAGAAAAATTTCGCAAGAAAAGCTCTTTAAACGAATAAAGAAAATAAAAAAATATTTGCAAAAAAATGTTTTTTTATTTGACAACCCCATAAAAAAAAGCCTTAATGGCATCTTAATTTTTTAACGGTGCTCGGTAGCTCAGCGGTAGAGCAGGTGACTGTTAATCACTTGGTCGCTGGTTCGATCCCAACCCGAGCAGCCAGTTAAAAATAAAGGGTCGTATTTCTTTTAGAAGTGCGGCTCTTTTTTTTTGATAAGCGATGAGTTTGCTCTCCAACCGCCTGCCCGCAAAAATTAAAAATCAGAATCGACAGAACTTCTATTTGGCATTTTCGCTTTTTGCGCCAAAAGCCTGTCAAAATCAACGGTTGCTACATCTTTTAAATCTATTTTTCCAAGCATCGTCTTTAAAAAATTCGCGCCTGTCGCGGGTTTGAATGGTAATCATCGAGCTTTCGCGCCTTGCCCTGTCGCGTTCCAAGCGTTCGTTTTCCTTTAAAAGGGACTCCGTTTTGCGCGTTGTCTGCCAAAAATTTATGACCTTGTCGGCGATTGTACGGCAGAGCTGGTTGTCGATGGCGTAATCCTGCGCTTTAAAGAGCATTTTCCATGCGTCTATGGTACGCGCCGTAACTCCGCCGCCGCCAATGCCCTTTTATACAAAAAAAGAAAGGGCTTACGCGCGAACGTAAGCCCTATTTAACTGCCTACCTATGAAAAATAAAACTACTATTGTTTTAATATTACTGTAATATAATAATAAATCGCAAGCCCGCCGCAAAAAGGCTTATATTGCATTCATAAAAATATTTTAAGATCGATAACATATTTATGAAAAAAATATTTAACGAAAATGAAATCTGGTTTGTGACCGGAGCGCAGCTCCTTTACGGAGGCGACGCAGTAATTGCGGTCGACAAGCATTCAAACGAAATGGCGAAAGGCCTAAACGATTCGGGCATTCTGCCGATGAGCGTGGTTTACAAGGGAACCGCCAATTCGTCAAAAGAGGTTTTGGACATACTAAAAGCGGCAAACAACGACGCAAAATGCGCGGGCGTAATCGCTTGGATGCACACTTTCTCCCCCGCTAAAATGTGGATTCATGGCTTGCAGGAATTCAGAAAGCCCCTTCTGCATCTGCATACGCAGTTCAACAAGGAAATTCCTTTCGACAAAATCGACATGGATTTCATGAACTTAAACCAGTCCGCGCACGGCGACAGGGAATTCGGGCATATCACCTCAAGAATGAGGAAGCCGCGCAAGGTGATTGCGGGATATTGGCGGGACGAAAAAACGCAGGCGAAAATCGCCTCGTGGATGCGCGTTGCCGCCGCCTGGCTCGACGCCCAAGACATGCGCATAATACGCTTCGGCGACCAAATGAACAACGTTGCCGTAACCGACGGCGACAAGGTCGAAGCGGAGTTAAGATTCGGCTATCATGTGGACTATTGCCCAATCGCCGTCTTAAAAAACTATCAGGACAAAGTTTCAAAAGAGGACGTCGAAGCCCTGTTTGAAGAATATCAAAAGTCGTACTCGATAAAAGGCGAAGACTTGAAAAACGAACATTTCGCGCATCAGGTCAAAAACGCGGCTTTGATAGAAATCGCCCTTCGCAGGCTACTTGCGGACATGGGCGCAAAGGCGTTTACAACGAACTTCGACGACCTCGAAGGCATCGACCAGCTTCCGGGCCTTACAAGCCAGAGGCTGAT
>JAGBWO010000002.1 GCA_017629765.1 Opitutales bacterium
CGCGCAGCATGTGGGAGCAAATCAAAACTGTCCTGCCTTCCCGCTTGAGCCGCAAAACCATTTCGGCCATATCGTTCATTCCGACGGGGTCCAAGCCGGAATTGGGCTCGTCCAAAATGACAAGTTCAGGGTTATGCACGATAGCCTGCGCCAAACCCGCGCGCTGCAGCATTCCCTTTGAAAATGTAGATAAATTTCGGTTTAAGGCGTCTTTCAGCCCGACCGCCTCCAAGCTTTTTTTTGCGGCGATTTCTGCTTCCTTTGCGCCCATTCCGCTCATTCTTGCATAGAAAACAACAAGCTCAGCCGCCGTCAAAAATTTGTAAAAATTCGGAGCTTCGGGCAAATAGCCTATTTTGGACTTCGTGCGCGGCGAAATTTTTTCGCCGAAGACAAGGCACTGACCCGAATTTTGCCTTAAAAGCCCCAAGATGATTTTTATCGCAGTGCTTTTGCCCGCCCCGTTTGGCCCGAGCAGGCCGAAAACCTCTCCGCGCTTCACTGAGAACGAAACGCCGTCGAGGGCGCTTACCAAAACCCCGCGCAAGCCGCAGTGGTAATACTTTTTTAAATTTGAAATCTCGACGACGTTTTCCATTACAGTTCGATTTTAAAGCCCTTGTATTTCAAATCGGTAGCATCCGTTCTTTCGTAAGAGTCTTTGATGAAGTCCGCCATGCTTTCCTTCAGCGCCTCGACATATTCGTCGACCTCGCGCTCGTCGCCCACTGCGCACAGATGAACCCTGCCGTCGTCCAAATTTCTGACAAAGCCGGACACGTCGTAAGCGGTTGCAATCTGATGCGCCTTGTACCGGAAACCGACGCCCTGCACCCTGCCCTCAAACCAAACCTGTTTCCTGAATTTTTCAGCCGCCATGCTAACGCCTTCCTTCCGAAAATAACGATGCGAATTTTTTATGCACTCCGTCAAAAGAGCCGTTTGAAAAAAATACGCAAAGAACTTTTTTGCCCGATTTAACCGCGCCGTCCACATCGCGGGATAGAGTTTCCAAAAGCTTTTCATTGGAGGCGAACGCCGCAAACTTTTCCCCGCCCTTTTGCGCAAGGCGCGAAGTTTCCATCCGCTTTTTTTCGTCCATTTTTTCGACATTTCTAATATGCGCTATGTAAACTCTGTCCGCTCCGCGCAAACTGCCCGCAAATTCGTCTTCAAAAATATTCATCTTCGCGGTGTTTGAGCGCGGCTCAAAAGACGCGTAAATTTCAAACCCCGAAAATCTTTCGCGGAGAGACTTTATCGTGCTTGAAATCGCGGTGGGATGATGCCCGAAGTCTTCAACCGCCACGACGTCGGGCGTATCCAAAATAATTTCCTGCCTGCGCTTTACCCCGCCAAAAGATTTTAACGCCTCCAAATCCAAGTCGAGCGGATTTTCAAATCCCAAAACCGCCGCGACGCCCATAACCGCCATCGCCGCGTTGCGGGCGTTGAATTCGCCCTGCAAAGACCATTCAACAGGCTTTGACATCCCGCCAAAAGACAAGGTAAACGAAGAGCCGAAACGCCCCTCTTTGAAGCCCGAAATCTTCAAGCCGCAGCCGTCGCCAAAACCGACCTTCACCCTGCGAACCCAAGGAGTTTTCTCAAGAGATGCGATGTTTGCGTCGTCTCCGTTTTCCACAATCAAACCGTCGCCTGAAACTATGCGCCTCACATGCGTAAAAGTGCGCTTTACGTCGGTTAAATCCCTAAAAATGTCGGCATGGTCGAATTCGATATTGTTGATTAATAGAACGCGCGGACGGTAATGAATGAACTTGCTTCGTTTGTCAAAAAACGCAGTGTCGTACTCGTCGCCTTCTATGGCAAACGGGGCGTCTTTCGAGCCAAAATTGGAGCCGCTTGGCAAGTCTTTCGGAACTCCGCCTATCATCCAGCCCGTTTCGGGATTTTGCCTTGAAAGCAGATATGCGGCGATAGTCGTGGTCGTAGTCTTTCCGTGCGTTCCGCTTACCACAAGCGACGCTCGCGAGCCTATCACGCGCGAGCCTATCAATTCGGCAAGAGAAGTAAATTCAAACGCCCTCGTTTTTAGGAGCCACTCTATTTCGGGATTCATTCGGCTTATGACGTTGCCGACAACGACCAAGTCGGGCTTCAAATTTTCAAGCCTTTCAGGGTCCCATCCGTCAAAGATTTCAATGCCCGCATTTTCAAGAACGCTTTTCATCGGCTCGTAAACACCCGTATCGGAGCCGCAAATTTTATGCCCCGCGCTTTTCAGCATAACGGCGATGTTGCCCATTGCCGTCCCGCAAATTCCCATAAAATAAATTTTCATTTTTTTTCCAAATAATCCAAAAGTTTGTCCCTAAAAAGTATGTGGGCAGTCGATAAAATCCAGAAAACTAAAACTGCATAACAAATCGAAACACTGTAAAAAGAAACCATCGCTCCGCATAAAAACAAAAATAGACTTCCGACAATCTGAAAGGCCCTGTAATGCGAATAAGGCTTGTAAAAAAGCACGATTAAAAGCGCGGCGGCTTCCAGCGCATACCAAGAAGACAATGCAGGCGAATTTAAATCTTCCGCAATCGACAGATGCAAAGTATTATCTGTACAAGCGACAATAATAAATGAAAACGCGGGCAAAATCATAAACATTGCAAAGGTCTTTGCAGAATATTTTTTGGCAAAAACCCTCACAAAGAATGTCGGCAGCGCAACAGAAAGCATGCAAACCAAAGGATAAACAAGCCCAAGAAGGCTGGCGCCTTCGATTACATTAGGGAACACCATAAAAATACAAATAAAATAAAACACCCAAACCGAAGCTCCAATTACCGGAAAGAGCAATAAAGACGCGATGTCCCCAGATTTTCCCAAAGAAACTGACAGCTTTTCCGCCTTTTCATTGAAAAAATTTGAGAAAAATCGGGTTCCCCAAAAATTTTTTACCATACAACTAATTGTTCCGCAAAAATTCTATGCACTGCTTTACTTCTTTTACGGGATTGCGCGTGCCTTCGTACTCAATGACAAAATAGCCGTCATAGCCCTGCTCATCCAAGTTTTTCAAGACTTCCTTCATATTGGCAACCCCCTTGCCGAAAGGCACGCAGTGCGCGTTAAGCTCAGCCTTGTTCATGTCCTTAAAATGGATTGCCTGCAATTTGCCCTTCAAAATATTATGCCCTTCTATCGTATCCAAACCCGATCTTATCCAATGTCCGTTATCAGCGCAGGCATATACGCTTTTATAGGGGCGGATAAGCATTTCGACCAAGCGCGGATAAAAATAGGCGTTGCTTTTGTAATTGTTGTAGGCGTGGTTGTGCAAAGCCATCTTAACTCCGTACTGCGGAGCTATTTCGTCCCAAAACTTAAACTGTTCGGGCTTGTCTTCCGTAATGATTACGGGGCAATCGAATTCTTTTGCAAACTTGCACAGATTTTCCACGTCTTCGCGGCTTTTCGAGCCTACCACTCCGTACGAAACAACCTTTATTTTTGCGTCTTTCAGGAGTTTGTGCGCGTACGCCTTTTGCTCCTCCGTCATTGACGGATTGAAGCGCACATCGGGATATTTCTTGCTGAGCCTCAATCCGCCAGAGGCGCCGATGCAGTCTGCGCCGACTTCTTTTAGAACGGGAATAAGCTCGTCGAGCGGAAGCTGCGAAAAAGTATAGGTTTGCACGGCGACTTTTCTTGGCGTTTTTTTCGCGGC
>JAGBWO010000012.1 GCA_017629765.1 Opitutales bacterium
TGTCCTTTACCTCGTCCCAAATCGAAACGCCCCTTAGCGCTTCTTCAACCCTCTCCGAAATTTCTTTCTTGCTTAGGTTGAAGTGGAGTTTTAGCGGATAGGCCACATTGTCGAAAATCGACATCGGAAACGGCGTCGGCTTTTGGAAAATCATCCCGACTTTTCTGCGCAGTTTCAATAGGTCCACGTCTTTTTCAAGGATGTTTTTGCCGTCTATAAGGAGTTTTCCCTCCGCTCTCTGGTCGTGGTACAGCTCGTAAATTCTGTTGTAAATTCTAAGATGCGTCGATTTTCCGCAGCCCGAAGGCCCGATGACGGCGGTTATTTTGTTTTCTTCTATGTCCAAGGAATTGTCGAAGAGAGCCTGATTGGAGCCGTAGAAGAAGTTGATGTTTTGCGCGCTGATTTTAATGCCCATTTTTCTTTTCCCTTAGTAAAATTCTGGTTGAAACGTTGATTGCAAGTATTGCGAGTATTATGATAAGCGATGCTCCCCATGCGGATTTATGCATTTCCTCAAAGGGGGAATTTGTGGCGTATTCCGCTATGAGAACAGGCATATTTGCGGTCGGCTGGGAGAAAAAGTTTTGAATGTAGTCGTCGCAAAAGAGGGCTGTGAAAAGAAGTGGGGCGGTTTCTCCGCTTACTCTTGCGATTGCAAGCAGTATTCCCGTAATAAGCCCGTTTTTTGCGGAGCGGCAAACAATGCCGAGCGTGGAGCGTGTTTTTGTCATGCCGAGCGCAAGAGAAGCTTCCCTGAGATGGTTCGGCACCATTGCCATCATGTCTTCGGTGGTGCGCATTATTATGGGAAACATAATTATCGCAAGCGCGATTGCGCCCGCAAGCCCGGAAAAATTTCCGCTTGGGACAACGACTGCCATGTATATGAAAAGTCCGACCAAAATCGACGGAATGCCCATCATGACGTTTGCGCCGAAGCGTATTGCGCCCGCATGCTTTTTGTTTTTGCCGAACTCCGCAAGGTATATGCCCGCAAGCATTGCCGGCGCAATGGATATGGCGGCGGCTGTAAATGTTATCAAAACCGTGCCGATGATTGCGTTTGAAATGCCCGCATCGGGTATACCGTAGGGTATTGACGGATTTGTGAGAAATTCCCACGAAATTGCGCCCGCTCCGTTTTTGATTATTTCAAATAAAATCCAGCCTATGAGAAACAGCGAGGAGGCGACGGCGAAAAATGAAAAAATTGAGAAAAGCCCGTTTTTGAGTTTTCTGAAAAACAAGCTTTTGAATTTTAAATTTTGCATTTTAATTTGAGTTTGCATCGGTTTTGTTAAGGCAGTATTGCGAAACAGCCTGTATTAAAAGCGACATCGCAAGCAGTATTAGCCCGAGGGCAAACAGCGCGCTTTTGTGCAGCCCGTCTGCTTCGGCGAAGTTGTTCGCGATTGTGGAGGCTATTGTCGTTCCGCTTCCCATAAGCGAAGCGGGCGGCCCCATGAAGTTTCCTATTACGAACAGGACCGCCATTGTTTCGCCGAGCGCGCGCCCAAGCCCTATGAAAATTCCGCCGAGAATGCCCCTTTTGCCGTATTTTACCACGATGTCTTTCGCGGTCTCAAAGCGAGTGCATCCTATCCCGAAAGCCGCTTCCCTGAGCATCGGAGGGGTCATTTTGAAAACGTCCCTCATTACGGCGCAGATGTACGGCAGTACCATGACCGCCAAAATAAGCCCCGCCGTGAGAAATCCGAAGCCGTTGCCTTGGGTTCCGAAAAACGGAATTTTCCCGAAATGCAGGGTTTCAATCAAAAACGGCTGGACGATATTTTGCATAATCGGGCAGATGACAAAAAGCCCCCACATCCCGTAAATTACGCTCGGTATGGAGGCGAGCAGGTCGATTGCGTGCGCGAGCGGCTTTGCCATGATTTCGGGGGCGTCCGCGATAAAAAGCGCGAGCGCGAATGCAAGCGGAAGCGAGGCTGAAAGCGCAATGAGCGTGGTTATAAGCGTTCCGATAATGGCGTTTAGCGCGCCAAATTTTTCCGACACGGGGTTCCATTCGCCCGAAACGATGAAATCAAGCCCGAAAACTTTCCACGCTTCCGAAGAAGATACAGCAAGCTGTACGAAAAACGCGCTTATGAAAATCGGCACCGCAAATGCGCACAGCCTGCATGCTTTTTTGAAAATGAAATCCGTGGATATTTTCATTTTTTATTTGAAGATTTCGTCTCTTATAAGCTTTACGACGCTTTCGGGAATGGGAACATAGCCGAGTTTTTCGGCGTTGGTTTTTCCCGAATTGAAGCACCAGTTGAAATACTTGAACATTTCAGATTTCTTTTCCGCGCCGCAGTTTTCGGGAAATAGTATGTATGTCACTCCCATTATCGGGTAGGAATTTTCACCCGCCTGGTTTGTCAATACCATGTAAAAGCCCTTTGCGTCAGCCCAGCTTGCGGATTCGACCGCCGCGGAGAACGTCTTTAAGTTCGGCTCCACGAATTTGCCTTCCGCATTTTCGAGCGACGCGCAGGCGAGCTTTGCTTCAAGCGCGTAAGTGTATTCGGTATAGCCTATCGAGCCTGAAATCTTTTTTACGTTGTTGCATACGCCGGGGTTTTTTTGTCCGCCGATGCCTGTCGGCCATTTGACGGAGCTTCCTTCGCCGACGTTTTCCTTCCAGTCTCTTGAAATCTTTGAAAGGTAGTTTGTGAATATGAAGGTTGTTCCGCTTGAATCCGAACGGTGTACGACGCTTATCGGCAAGTCTGGAAGCCGCAGGCGCGGGTTAAGCTTGGCTATTTCTGCGTCATTCCAGTTCTTTATTTTCCCTAAGAAAATATTTGCCAGTGTGTTGCGGTCGAGTTTAAGCTCCCCGCTTTTTACGTTTGGAATGTTTGCGATTACGACAACTCCGCCTGTAAGCATCGGAAACTGCCTTAGTGAAAGTTCCTTCTGCTTTTCAAGCGAAAGCGGATTGTCGGAGCCCGCGAAATCTATTGTTTCGGACTTTAACTGGTTTAAGCCCGCGCCGGAGCCTATGCTTTGATAGTTTATTTTCGCGGCTTTTTGGCTTTTTGTGTAGAGGTAGCTCCACATCTGGTAAACGGGGGCGGGGAACGAGGCCCCCGCTCCGTTAATCATCATTTCGTCGGCTTTTGCGGCTCCAAGCGCAATTGCCGAAATTAAGATGTTTACGAATAATTTTTTAGCTTTCATATTTTATTTTCCCATTCTCGCGCGTTATTGTTTTTTGCGTATAAAGATATTGTTAGTTTTTTGTTAATATTTTTTAGAAGAGAATTTGCAGCTGTGTGCGGAAGGCGTTTACGTCCGCGCTCTTGGACGCGAAGCTTTCATTTGACGGAGAGCCTGAAAATCTTGCGTATTCATAGCCCGCTTGAAGCTTGACGCTGTTGCCGTTGATGTACCAGTTTATGCCGGCAAATATGCTGTTTGCATTTTTATAGTAGTCGGAGCCTCTCGAGCTTACGTTTGCCGCCGAATTTATGGTGTCGGAAATTCTTGCGCCGCGCCCGTCGGTAAAGAGCCCCGAATATCTTACCGTGGGAGCTATTTGTCCGATAAATCCGCAGTCGAATTTATATTCCGCGCCGACATTTACGCCTTGCGGAGTCGCGTCTTGGAAATTCCCCGCCGCGTCTTTTTTGCCGTATTGGATGTTTGCCATCATGTATTCGCCCCAGAGGGTAAAGTTGTCGAGCGTAATTTTGAAATAGGGGTTTGCGCCCACGATGTAGCCGTTGTCGGAATAGCCGTCGGTTGTTATGTTTGCGCCCATTCCGTAGCCCGCGTTTAATCCTATTTCGTATTTAAGCTTGCCAATCGAGGTGTCGGCGGAGTTTTTATAGTTTACGCTCGCCCAGAGGTTTACCGTGTTGTCGGTTCCGCTGTTGTTTGGCTTTATGGCGTAGTTTTGCGGGTTTGTAATCGCAAGCGAATAGGACAGCCCCTTTGCCGCGCCCGCTTTGCCGTCCCAGAAAACGCCCGTGTAGCGGTTGCCGAAACCGATGTTGCCTTTTGTTCCCGAACTCTGTCCTTCGACGAAGTAGCGCGTTGCGGGGGAACGTTCGATGGATAGGAGCTTGGACGATGAGGTGTTTTCTTCAAATACGAAGTTTACCTTCCTATATCCGACGTCGAGTTTTCCGTTTAAAAATTCCCAGTCGATTTTTTTTGATATTGTTACGCTGTCGAGATAGTTTGCACCGTTATTGGTTGTTTTTGCCAAGTCCAAAACGAGATTCCCCGACCATCCGTTTGCAAGCTCTGCCGCCATTCCCAGATACATGCGGCGCATTCTGAAACCGCTTTTGGTGCTTGTATCTTTGTAGAAGGGATCGTCTGCTTCGGACTTTATCCACATGAACTGCTCATGTATTCTGCCCGAGAATGTGAGCTTTACGGTTTCCTTCTCCTTCGCTTTGACTTGTATTGAGGAGCTTTTCAGGATTTTTCCGGCTTCGTCCTGCGTGATGATTCCCTTTGAAACCAGAATGTCCAATGTTGCTTTGTCTTGCGCGTTAGCAAAATTTGACGCGCCGAAAACAAATGCGGTTAGTATCAATTTTACAATATTACTCTTTTTCATTGTTTATTCAAATTTCTCCGAAAACATTTCGGCTGAAATTTGAGGGCAATGATAAGTCCGCTGTATTTAAATATTATAAGGCAAATGTGAATTTTTCGTTAAGGGGCGCGGATTTTCAAAAAGCGGTTTCCGCATTTTTCTTTAATTCCGTCTTTTTGGCGAGTATTTTGTCTATTCTCGCTCCGTCCATATCGACGATTTCAAAAATGAAATCCTTCCATTTTAACTTTTCTCCGGCTTTGGGAATTCTGCCAAGCTGCGCCAAAATCAAGCCTCCCAGCGTATTGTATTGGTCGCTCGGCTTTTCGTCGAGATTGAAGAATATTGAAAAATCATAAAACGAGTACTGCCCGTCAATCAGGTATGAATTGTCGTCCCTTTCCATTATTTCCGGCTCTTCGCCAAGCTCCGGCATATCTCCCAAAACGGCGTCTATTATGTCGTTTAACGTTATAATGCCCAAGGTTACGCCGAATTCGTTGCATACTATGCCGTATTTCTGGCGTTTTGCGCGCAGCTCTTCAAGGGCGTGGTATACTTTTGTGTTTTCGTGGAAATAGACTGCGGGGCAGATTTTGTCTTTAAGGCCGAAAGAAGGGCTTTCGATTTCCCCGAATAAATCCTCAAGATACAAAACTCCCAAAATGTCGTCGAGGGAGCCGTTTGCGACGGGATAGACCGCGTGCGGAAATTTTGAGACTATGCTTTTTATTTCGGCTGCGGATGCGCCCGCCTCAATCCGCACGATTTCGTTGCGTGGGGTCATTATTGAAGATACGAATCTGTCTCCGAGCGAGAATACGCGGTTTAGAATGTTGCGCTCTATTTTTTGAACTTCCCCGTTTTCCGTTCCCTCTTCGACCATCATTTTGATTTCCTCTTCGGTCACTTTGTTCTGCGCCGAA
>JAGBWO010000088.1 GCA_017629765.1 Opitutales bacterium
GGTTGCGGTCCAAAACGGCGCAAGTGCGGAATTCTTGAACTTCGGAAGCTCCTCTTTGGACATAACTTTGGTTTATTACACAAAGGAGATAAACTACGCGAGCTATGTCGATGTTCAGACGCGCGTTAATTTGGGCATAATGCGCCTTGCCCAGGAATGCGGGCTTTCGTTCGCCTTCCCGTCGACTTCGCTTTACATAGAGGAAGACAAAACTAAAAAACAGGCTTGAATGAAAAATCCCGCCCGAAAAGAGCGGGATTTTTTTTGCGTCAAATTGCGAATAAAAACAGGCACATTACGGCGAATAAACCCCAAGTGGGCGCGCTTATCTTTTTTATTCTCGACGAAGCCGCCATCATTAGGACGTACATTATCACTCCGAAGGCGAAGCCTTTTGTGATGCTGAACGAGAGCATTATCATCATCATGCAAAATATTGCGGGCATATGCTCTGCGGGGTCTTTTGTGTTTAACGAACCTATGCCCGACATCATCATTATGCCCACCAAAATCAGGGCGGGAGCGGTGACAAAGCCCGGTATTGACGCTATGATTGGCGTAAAGAAAAGCGCGGCGGCAAAGCAAATGCCGGTTATGATTGAAACAAGACCCGTGCGTCCGCCGTCTTCTATGCCGGATGCCGACTCCACGAAGCATGTCACGGTTGAGGTGCCTAATAGCGCGCCCATTATCGTTGCGGAAGAGTCGACCAGAAGCGCTTTTCCCAGAGATTTGTTCTCCCCGTCGGGATTTGCCGATTCAATTCTTTTGCATAGGGCAACCACTGTTCCGATGGTGTCGAACAAGTCGAGCAAAAGAAGGGTGAATATTACGGGAAGCGATGTTCTGATGTCCCTGAACGGGTAGGCAAAATCGAGGGCGCAAAATGTTTGCGATATGGAATTTGGCAGCGACACGATTTGCTCCGGCATTTTTGCGAGCGGAACTCCGTTTGCGTCTGTAACGAAGAAGGCTATGGCGGTTATTGCGAGTATGGAATAGATAATGGCTCCGCGCACTTTTTTGGCGATCATAAACGCCATTGCCGCAAATCCGAGCAGGGTAAGCCATACTTGCGGCGTGTCCAAATTGCCGAGGGCAACGAACGTTGCGTCGTTTTTTGAAATTATGCCCGAATGCTGCAAGCCCATAAACGCAATAAAAAGCCCTATGCCGCATTGGAGCGAAATTTTGAGCGCGTTTGGAAGCGATTTTATAATCTTTTCGCGCACTCCGCATATTGAAATCAGCAGAAACACTATCCCGTTGTAAAAGGTTACCGACAATGCCTGCTGCCAGCTAAGCCCCATTCCCGCGCAAATTATTACCGCGAAATATGTGTTTGTTCCCATCGCGGGGGCGGCGGCAATCGGCAGGTTGGAAAAAAGCCCCATTGCGATTGACGATATTATTGTCGCAAGCGCTGTTACGGTGATAAGCCCCGCCGCCTCCATTCCCGTGCTTGACAGGATTGCGGGGTTTACCGCCAGAATGTAGGACATTGCCGCGAATGTCGTAAACCCTGCGGTTATTTCGGTTTTTACCGTTGAGTTGCGTTTTGAAATTCCAAAAAATCGGTCTAAAAAATTCATTGCGACACTATTGGTTTTTTATTCAAATATGGCAACTTAAAATCCAAAAAAACGCGCCGTTTTTTCGGCGCGCCTGCGTTAAATCAAAGTTTTTAAATAATTTATTTTATATAAATTAATATGCTTTTATGGGGGGATTTGAAATAAATATTGAGGCTGTGTCAATACTTTTTTGTCCCGTTGAGTATTCTTGCCGAATTTAAGACGACTATTACGGATGCCAAGTTATGCCATATTGCCCCCGTTACGGGGTTTAAGACTCCGTAGGCCGCGAGAATTACCGCAAGGGCGTTTACCGACATCGAAATTGTTATGTTGGCTTTTATAGTTAAAATTACTCTTTTCGATAGCGAAAATATTTTTGGAACGCTTTCAAGATTATCATTCATTATTATAATTTCTGCGTTTTCAAGAGCGATGTCGGAGCCGAGCTTTCCCATTGATATTGAGCAGTCCGCATATGCGAGGCTCGGCGCGTCGTTTACTCCGTCGCCAACCATGCAGACCTTGCCGTCCTTTTTTAAGCTTTCAATCGCATTCAGTTTGCCGTCGGGGAGCATATTGGCGTAAAAAGTCTTTATGCCCGCAAGGTACGCGGTTTTTTCGGCCGATTTTTCATTGTCGCCGGTGAGCATTACACAGTTTGCCGTTTGGGAAAGGATTTTTACGGCGTCCGCGGCGTTTTCTTTCAATTTGTCTTCAAAAACGATATAGCCGAGCGTTTTTCCGCCGGCTTTTACGACAGCAAGCGTTTGCCATTCCTTTCCGGATAGATATTTAAGCTCATCGGCGTCGGGTTTGCCGACATACAGCTTTTGGTTTTCGCATTCGCATTCCACGCCGAACCCCGGCAATACTTTTTGGTTTGCGGAGGGCAGGGGGTGTATGGATTTTTCTTCGGCGAATTTCAGTATCGCGCGGGCTATCGGGTGCGTTGAAGAGGCTTCCGCGGACGAGGCGCATTTTAAAACGTCGTCTTCTTTAAAGGGCGCGTTTGCAATGACTTTTTTGACGCTTATTTTTCCCGTTGTGAGCGTTCCCGTCTTGTCGAAAGCGAATGTTTTGCATTTGCCAAGCTCTTCAAGGGCGGTTGCGCTTTTTATCAAAACGCCGCGCTTTGCGGCAAAGCCGATGCCCGCCGCAATTGCGGTCGGCGTCGCGAGGACGAGGGCGCAGGGGCAGAACACGACAAGAATCGTGACGCCCCTTGTAAAAGACTCAATCGGGGCTTTCCCGAGCGCGAAATATGCAAACAAGCCCGTTAAAATCGAAAACAGTATCGCCGCAGGCACGATGTACGACGCCCACTTGTCGGCAATCCTCGCAATGGGGGCGCGTTTTCCCTCGGCCTCTTTTACAAGGTCAATCATTTTTGCGATGGCGCTTTGCGAAGCGTCTTTTAAGGCTTTTATTTCAATTTTGTTTTGAGCGTTGAAAGTTCCCGCAAGCACGCTGTCGCCTGCGGATTTTTCAACGGGAACGCTTTCTCCCGTCAAGTTTGACTGGTTGACGGAGGTAGAGCCGTCTAAAATTACGCCGTCGGCGGGAATTTCCGAGTAGGGCAGGACAACCAATACGTCGTCCGGCTTTATCCGGGAGGCTTCTATTTCAACGGTTTCGCCGCCTTTTTTCAAGAGGGCCTTTTGGGGCGAAAGAGCCGCGAGCCTTTCAATGCCGCGCCGGGACTTTTTAACGGTGTATTCTTCAAGCATTCCTCCGAGCGCCATTAAAAACGCTATTTCCCCCGCCGCAAAAATGTAGCTTGAATGGGAATGCCCTTCGCCCGCTTCGGGATTCGTCAAATATATGAATTGAAGGAGTATTGCGGCGAGCATCGCGGTTGTAATCAAAAGCGGGGCTGTTATCTTGCCGTTTTTAATAAGAGAGTCTTTCGCCGATTTTGCTATGGGAAGCCCGCACAATGCCACCGCAATCCACGACGGGTCGGAGAGGGGAAAGAGGGGCCATCCAATCCATCCGCGGGAAATGCAAAAACTCAAAACGAGCGTTGCAAGGGAAATCAGAAGTTTTGATTTTTCGCTTAAAAAGCCTTCTGATTCTCCGTTTTTGCAGCATCCGCATCCCGATTGATGGCTTTCGCATTCGTGCGAATGTTTTTCATTATGCCGGCAGCAGCATTCATGCGGATGCCCTGCGCCGCTTTGGCGGCATCTATGCGGTTCTTCTTCTTTGTGGTGGCAGCCGCCCATAATTATCTCACTTTCTTTAAATGTTCCACAAGTTCGTCGACAAGCGTTTCGTCCTTATGTTGCAGGGAATTTTTTATGCAGACTTTCAAATGGTTTGATATGATGTTCGTCCAGACGCCGTGCAGCGCGCCCGATATCGACGATATTTGGCGCAGTATGTCTATGCACTGCTCGTCCCCTTCTATCATTCTTTGTATTCCGCGAACCTGCCCCTCTATCCGTTTAAGGCGCAGGCGCAGCTGTTTTTTTTCGCTTTCGCTTCTGCAATGCGATGCCTTTTTTCCGTTTTTCATAATACCATATACCCCTATACCCTATAATATCGGCGTCAAGCTTTTTGTTGAAAATGTATTTTTGCACACGTTGACGTTTTTTAGTATTACTGTAATATTGCGGTAGTAAGTATTATTTTATAATACTGCGTTTTTTTTGGGGGGCGTTGGCTTTGTTCATTCCCACGACGATGAGAATTCCTTGTCGGCGAACAAGGCCGCAAGCCCCGTGATTTGTTTAAGGCGCAGGATTTCATCCGCGTCCATTCCCAAGTGTTTTGAAATCCATGCGTCGGATTTTCCCATTTCAACAAGCTCTGCAACGATATTGCTCATAAGGTCTGCGTCGTGGGAGCCGCGCGCCCTGTTATGGCGTATTGTTGACGCCATTCTGTCGCTTGCCGGTTTGTCTATTATTGCCACCGGCAGGCAGCCCCCTTCGCGTTCGCAAATATCTTTATAGGTCTTCATTATCATGTAGCGGTGGAATCCGTCAACGACTTCGTAGATGTCCTTGTCTTTGATATGAAAGCAAACTATGGGCTGGGTATCCATGCGAACTAATAGAGCATATTTGTTTGATAAGAAAGTTTGGTTCTTTTTCTAAGTTGTACATCAAAATACTTATAGATCCAATTTTTTTATAAATCATATTTTTATATTGAAATGAGAGAATCAAGTAATACTATATCAATTGAGTATAGTGAATTGTTATGGAAAATATATCAAAAAATAATGCTGAATTTTCATTTGGTTGGCTCGCATTAAAGTTATTAGGAAAGAGTTTGTATTCTAATGCTTGGAGCGCTATTTCTGAGTTAGTTGCAAATGGATTTGATGCAAATGCTAATAATGTTTTTGTTTTTATAGACTCTAGAAATAAGAAGACCTCTCTTGTTGAGATATTTGACGATGGAAATGGAATGGACAAAGATGATATTTTAACATATGTAAAAGTCGGGAATAATAAGCGAGAGGATTATAAAAAGAAACATGGAGAATATCCTAATTCTAATGTAATGGGAAGAAAAGGTATTGGGAAGCTCGCTGCCCTATATTTATCTGAAAGATATTATATTGTAACAAAGAAAAACGATGATCTTTCTTGTTGGAAGATGGAATATAATGAAGACCAATTAGATAATGATAAGAAGCCTTCTTTAGTGTTTATTGACAATAAATCAATTCCATTTAAGATAAATAAAAAGTTTGAAGCCTTGACTACCGGAACACTAATAAGAATGGAAAATGTGAATTTGAGCGGATTGGCTGAACAGGCATTCAATGCATTGCCTGTAAAACTCGCTAATCAATTTGCGTTAGAATGCATGGATAGTTCTATTCGGAAAGGAAAGCAGATTTTCTTGTGTGTTAAAAGCTCGGATGAAATATTGGACGATAATTTTGTATCAGTGAAAAAAGAAATCGCCTTCAAGAATATGGCATTTATTCAATATTGTTTGGATGGTTATCCAAGATTGAAATCTGAGATAGAATCAAAGAATGGTTCAACATTTCTTATTCCATATCCCCCAGCAGAACTAAATGGAGAAAATGTTTCTAAGCAAGTTGAAATAAAACCATTTTTAGAATCTCAAGACATTAAATTAACAGGACAATATCCAAATGAAAGCGAAAATTCACGTCCATATAAATTAGAAGGGTGGATTGGGATACATTCATCAATAAATTCAAAGATTGCTGGGACAAATGATAGCCTTTTTAAAAAAAATCAATTTTACAATCCCAA
>JAGBWO010000089.1 GCA_017629765.1 Opitutales bacterium
ACAGGTAAGGTTTTTTTTGAGCCTCTCTATCCGTTTTTTATTTTCTCATAAATCTTTTTAAGAGAATGAAAGTCTTCGTCCTTTGTTTTTGAAACCATCGCAAAGTCGAAGTTCTTTTCCTCCAAAAGCTCGCGTTCGGCTGTTTTTATGCGCCTTTCGATGTCGTCTTTTTCGTCGCCGCGCAAAACCATTCTCTCTCTAACAACGTCAAGGGACTGCGGGCGTATGAAAACGCTGCGAAGCGATTTTGCGACCGCCGCGTCTTTTTTTGCGATTTCTCTCCACGCTTTCGCGCCTTGGACGTCTATGATTAAAATCACGTCTTTTCCGCTTTCAAGCTTTGACAGGATTTCCGACTTCGACGTGCCGTAGTACCTGCCGTGCACCGTCGCCCATTCGTAAAAATCCCCCCGCCTTATCGCGCTTTCAAATTCTTCAACCGAAACAAAGTGGTAGTCTTTGCCGTCCTCTTCGCCCGCGCGCGGAGAACGCGTGGTTGTAGTGATTGCGCGCGTTATATTTTTGCACGAAGCCATCAGGCGCTCGCAAACAGTGTTTTTGCCGCTTCCCGCAGGCCCCGAAACAACAAGTAAAATTCCGTCCATAAATCAATAGGTTAACGAAACCGCAAAAAGTGAAACCGCTTCCAAAATAAAAACTGCCGCAACCATTTTGCGCCTTGCGCTTTTTTCAAAAATCCATTCAAACAAGTCCCGCATTCTGTATGGAAGGCAGCCGAAATACACAAACGCGACAACAAGAAGATAGCAATCCAGGACGAACAGGAATTTATACGCCCCGTCGACCATGTACGCGGAATTGAGAAATTCGCGCAGCGCCAAAATCATCAGAACCGAAAGCCCCCTGACGCTCAAAAAATCGGGCAGATATTTGAAGGACAAAAGCCCCGCTCCGCCGAATACCGCCATCAATATGTCTTTGTACTGCCCGAAATCGGCTTCAGTCAAATTGTATAAAATCCACAAAAACCACGCGCCTGCAACAGACACCAAAACCAACGCCGCGGCTTGGCTTCTCAAAAACCTGAAAGCGGGAGTTTTGAATGCCTCAAAACAAAACGCCAACCCCAAAAACAAAAACAGGGAAGCCAAAAGAACTGTCGATAAAAATATTGTCATAAAACTAAGCCTCAATCCATTCTATTTGCGCTCTCGCGCGCTCCCTGCCATCGGAAACAATCATATGGCGGGACAAATTTCCGTCCAGCTCGCAAATGCTGTCAAGCCTCTGCCCCCTGAAAACTTCGCTCAAAAAATAAATTTCAACCCTGCGCGCCTTATGGCTTGCGTAAAAATCGTCGGGGACAGGCTCAAGCGCCCAAGTCAAATAAATTGAATTGTTCACATGTCCGTTCATGTCAATGTCGTCCTTGCGGACGCCGAAATTAGACACAAACGGAGAATCCTTGGAGGGCGACTTGGAAATTTCGGAAAAAGTAAAATCGTTGGCAAACTCCTCGTCGCGCATCCAATTCGGAAGCTTGTCCAAGCGTTCTATCCTGCGCTTCTTCAAATCGAACAAAATCCACATGGAGCGGGCGGAAGCTATTTTGTCGCCCAAGTCGTCGAAAATCAAAAATTCGCGCTCGGTATGAATCTTGCTGCGGGTGCTCGACCAAGTTTTTATGAAAACCCTCTCTCCGCAATTCGGCAAGCGGGCAATGTCGAACTGCAATTTCGACAACGCCCATCCCAAACCCTGCGGCGCAAGCACGGACGCGCCTATTTCCAGCGCTTCGGCATGGTCTTTTGCGATTTCCTGCATCATGCCAAGAAGCGACGGAAGCTTCAAAAATCCGCTTGAATCGGCATCGCCGACCCTTACGCGGTAGTCATCGGAATATTTTGCCATTGTGTTTTTTCAATTTGCGAATAAAGCGAAAAGCGGCGCGGAAATCAGCCCGGAGGCCAAGCCATCTGCCTGCCGCCCAATATGTGTATGTGCAAATGCGGCACGGTTTCGCCCGCGATTATGCCGTTGTTCACAACAATTCTGAAACCGTCTTGAAGCCCCTGCTCTTTCGCGATTTTCGGAGCGGCAAGCATAAGGTGCGCCAAAAGCCCGGCATCTTCCGCAGTCGCAAGCGAGAGCCTCGGGATTGGCTTTATCGGTATCAAAAGAATATGGACGGGGGCCTGCGGAGAAATGTCCTTTATCGCAATGCACTTGTCGTCGCGATAAACGGGCATACTCGGGATTTCGCCGTCTATGATTTTTTGGAATACTGTTTTCATCTCAAATAAAAATTATTTCTATATTTGATAGCGATGATTTGTAGCGCAAAACAAAGTTTTCTACAACACTTAAATTTTCAAAATATTCTTCCCTCTTTTTTTGAGACCAGTTTTTGCCGCCGCGCATAGCCGATTTGTCCATTCCCGCCACAACCAAAACAGGCTTTTTATGGCCCGCCAAGCGCTTTGCGGCGTCTGAAATTTGATTTATTGCGAAAATCGGGTCGAAGTAGTCGCTATTTATATCGACAAACTCCAAACATGCGGACTCATCGTACATTTTCATGACAGATTTTGCGAAGTCGCCTATGGGCTTTAAAGCGTCCCCGTTTTTTTCGGCAAAATCTATCGCCTTTGAAACTTCCTCGAATTTGCGGGATGAATTGCCGTTTCTTACTGACAATATCCTGTTTAGCGCCCTTATTTTGCCGCAATGAGAAGTCATAAGTCGATTAAAACCGGGCAATGGTCGGAACCTTCCACCGCGTCCAAAATTTCAGCGTTTTTCACCCTGCCCGCAATGGACTGGGCGACCAAAAAATAGTCTATGCGCCATCCGATATTCTTTTGCCTTGCACCGAAGCGATAGCTCCACCAAGTGTATTTGTCGGCAACGCCGGCGTTTTTTTCGCGCCAAACATCCCTTAGCGACGCCTCTTTCAAAAGCGCGGAAAAATCCTCCCTCTCCTCGTCCGTAAAACCTGCCGAAAAATGATTCGTCTTCGGGCGGGCGATGTCGATTTCCTCATGCGCCACATTCAAGTCTCCGCAAACTATCGCATTGGGAATGCCTTTCACAAGCGAAATGAAATCCGCATTCCAGATGCGCCTGTAGGCAAGGCGTTTAAGCTGGTCCTGCGAATTTGGGACATAAGCGCTTATGAGGTTAAATTCCCCAAAGTCCGCGCATAAGATTCTGCCCTCCTGCGGATGTCCTTCCATTTCAACCGCCCTGACCTCAAATGGCTTTATGTTCGATAAAATCGCGACCCCCGAATACCCTTTTTTTTCGGCGCAGCTGAAATTGTTGTATTTGAAAGGAAGGCTGATTTCTCCGCAAATATCGTAGGAAATTTTTGTTTCCTGCAAGCACAAAATGTCGGGCGAATACTCTTTGATAAAATCGCCGAAATTCTTTTTAAGAACGGCCCTAAGCCCGTTTACATTCCAAGAAATTATCCTCATTGTTCAATCCTCCAAATCGTCCAAAATTTCAGACACAGCCTCCTCAAAGCTTTTTTTGTTTTTAGAAAGGGAGCCTATTATATCCTCGAAAACAGCCTTCTTTTTAAGCTGCAATTTGCGCACGTTTTCTTCGACCGTCCCCTCCGCAACAAGCCTGTAAACCATTACGCTCCCGCTCTTTCCGATGCGGTGCACGCGGTCTATAGCCTGCTCCTCCACGGCGGGATTCCACCAAGGATCCGCAATGAAAACGTAGTCCGCACCCGTAAGAGTGATGCCGGTTCCTCCCGCCCTCAGGCTAACAAATATGACAGACGGCTTTTTCGAGTTTTGAAATTCCGACACGGGCTTTTGCCTGTCGGAAGTGGAGCCGGTAAGCTCGAAAATTTCAGCTTCCGGAAAATCGAGCGAAACTTTCGCCTTAATTCTTTTCAGGAATTCCACAAACTGGCTGAAAATCACAGCCTTTTTGCCGCTTGAAATTATCGTTGAAAGAGCGGAGCAAAGCGCGGTGATTTTGCCGCTGTTTGAAAAATCGCTCCCAGACAGGTTCGGCAAAAGCGCGGGGTCGCATGAAGCTTGGCGAAGCCGCGTAAGAAGGCGCAAAACCGAAATTCTTGCGCTGCCGCCGGAACTTTTGAGGGCGCTGCGGGCATCGGTTAAAAGGCGGGTGTATTCGTTTTTTTGGACTTCGCTCATGGGGCAAGGCAAATCCACGAAGAATTTGGGGGGAAGCTCCTTGGCAACATCGCTTTTCATCCTGCGCAAAACAAATGGGGCAATTTGGCGCTTCAACCGCTCCGAAAAATTTGCGCCTTCGCCAATCCTGCGCTCAAACTGCGCGCGGGTCCCCCTAAGCCCCGGCATAAGCCATCTAAAAATCGTCCATAAATCAGACGGCCTGTTTTCGATTGGCG
>JAGBWO010000090.1 GCA_017629765.1 Opitutales bacterium
GATGCGCGAGGCGGTGGATTTCTGTGTTGTATCTTTGCACGTCGTCGGGGTTTTTGAAGAGTTCGTCGAGGAACTTCTTGTCGGGAATTTTGTTGAATACCACAAATTTGCGTATAATGCCTCCTCTTTCATCCCAAACGCTTTTGAACCCAATATTTCCCTCTTCGAATACCGGATTTAATTTTACGGAATCGCTTTCTGAAATAGTTATGTCATTCGTCGCAAATATGCTGTTTTCCAAACCGTACTGAATTCTTATGATTTTTATTTTGGAATCCTTTGTAGAAATATCATAACTTACTATTTTTGTTCCGTTTTCATTTCTTGTTTCGTAATAAGATGGAAATAGGGTTGAAGCGTCCAAGGTCATCAGATGCCGTTTTGAATTTTCACTCCAAGAGATTATGTATGAATCTTTTGATTTTTTTATTTCGAGGGATTTATTTGAGAGTACTCTTTTGGCATTGTTAAAAATTTCAATATAGTCGCAAATTTCGTTTATTAGAAATTCAGAATCTGATATATTCATAAAATTTGGCGATAGTGAATCAACACGGTATATTGCTCCGTCTTTTAAAAAAGAGTCTCTTACATTGTCTCTTCCATCGTCAAGTTTGAGAAATTCCCTATGATGTAGATTTCCGTTTTGGTATGAAAATAGATATTTCTTTTTCCGAGAATCTTCCAGATTTATTGTTGGGTAGTCTTTTTTTATCGAGGCTGCAACTTCTTCAGAAAATGTCCGTATTTTTGAAAACAAAAAAGTTTTCCCTTCCAATGGATTTTTGAATGATTTTGCAAGGTCGGCAAAATTTTTTTCCTGCGCCAAAATAAGGCATGGCAGGGAAAGTATCGCGACAACTAAATAATGTTTAAAATTTTTCATTTCTATGCCTTTTGTTGGGGTTTATGGAAACTTGTTAAAAGCGGCGTATAAATTATTATGTTTTTTTTCGTTAAGCCTGTGGTTTGGGGTTCTCTTCATGATTACAAGGTGATACTTTAAGACATTTTAAAGTTTTAGTTATAACATTATGCTCCTCTCCTTTGCCTGTGCATGATGAATCATTTGGGGAAAAGTAATGTAAACCTTGTTTGATTGTTTCAGGTACGAGACTACAATGTGTATCTTCATCTGATATTCCATTGCAATTTGCGTCTTCTGCCGTTGTGTATTTTTCTTGATCGTATCTAATAATTATAGATTTGCCATTTGCATCTTTTCCTAAGCGTTGAATGCAAGCTCCGTGGGCTATTCTTTCTCCAATGCCTCTATTATGAGATGGAAATGGGCATCCGTCTTTGCCGGTTAGATAACCTACAAATATTAATAATGTTAATATTATGATTTTATTTTTCATCTTTTATGGTTTCCTTTCCGTTTTTGTCGTAAAAGTATCGAAGAACCTTATAGGGCTCTTTTTCTCCATTTTTGAAAATCTCTATTCGGCGGGTAAGTCCCGACAAGGAGTGGTTTCCGCCTATTATAAAACGCTTTAAGGCAAAATCATTGTAGCCGCTTTTATAAATCCCCCTGTCCGAAAAGTTCTCAAAGGAAAGCTTGGCCCAGGGCGTTGTTCGCTCGACGCGAATATGCCAGTCGTTTTCGCTTTTGATTGAATATGTTCCAAGCCAATCTTTGCGTATGAAACCGTTTTGTGAATCCCATTCGAATGTTTTTTTGCTTTCCCCGCATTCAATCGCCATTTTGGAGCAGGATTGGTCGCTTTCGTAACCGAAAAGATATTCCTTGCCGTCTTTTTCAAATTTAAAGATAGTTTCGATTTCGGTCGCCGAGTCTCCCGAATATATTTTTGCGTCGCGCGTGTACCATTTAAAAAGATTTTCTCCGCTTTTTAGCGTAATTTCATTTTTAAATCCGTCTTGCGAAGATGGGCGTTTTTCAATTTCAAAAATGGTTTTCATTCGGAGGTCTTTTATTATTAGCGAATCTTTTGTTCGGTATATGTTGTATGCGTATGCTTTACCCTTTATTTTGAAGAATATTTTTTTAAGAAGACCGTTTTGCGCGTATATGAGCTGTTCGGAGTTGTCGGAATCTTTGTACTCTATAGAATAGTCGCCATTTTTTAGAAAGCGCAGCTTTCTATATCCGCCGTAAGTTGCCCAGATGTCTCTGTCTTTTGTCGGGCGGAATTTCACAATATTCAAGTCTAACGTTTGCCAGCAGATTAAATTTTTGTCGTATTTTGCGATGTATGAATCAAAAATGGGGAAGCTCCAATATCCGTTCAAAAGAATACTTTTGCGGTATAGTGGAGATGTATAAAACGCAATGCGCATGGGGATGTATTCGCTTCCTTCGGAATCGGGATTTGTAAGGTGCAAATCAAACAGCTTGTCGGTATATAGCAGATATCCGCGATTGTCGGCATAGCCCAGCGAATGCGGCGGAAGCCCGTTGCTTAGCAAATAGGCGCGCGCTTCGCTTTGCGCCAGCGCGATTAAAAGCGCAACCGCCGAAAATATCATCATAGCCAATTTAACTGCGGTATTCATAATTGAACTAAACCTTTATTGCGAAGCATATTTTTGGTTTTTTGGCAATAAGTCAACATTAAATTTCAACATTTTAAGTTTTTTGAGATTATAAATATAACCATTCTCATTGCGATTGATTTTTAATGAGAATTAAAATCATACAAAAACATCCCGCTTTAATCTCGATAAATATATTCCTAACTTTTCAAGGGGCGTCCCAAGGCGAAAATCGGCAATGCATTCTTTTGGTTTTGAAATCGCGGCGGGCATTATGCGCGAATAAAATATTTGCGCCGGCATTGCCTGCCTGCTCTTTCGCGCTCCTGTGTTTTTCTTGACAATGAGCCGCCCGATTTTAGATAATCCAAAGTTCATATGAAATATTTTGGAACAGACGGAATTCGCGGCGAATACGGCGGCGAGCATGTAAACGAGTCCTTTTTTGCAGGTTTGGGCGCGGCGGTTTCGGCCCATTTGCAGGGAAAGATCTCAAACCGCGTTCCGAAGGTTGCCATAGCCGGGGACACAAGGTTTTCTTCCGAACCCTTGAAAGCCGCCTTTTGCAAGGGCTTGCGCGGGGTTGAGGTTGTAGATTTCGGCTGCGTACCGACTCCCGCGTTGGCGTTCGGCGTATTGAAGGAAAAGGCGGACTTCGGCGTTATGATTACTGCAAGCCATAATCCTTACACCGATAACGGCATAAAGTTTTTCGACGAAAACGCCCGAAAGGCAAGCGACGGGACGCAGGAACAAATAGAGAATTTCTTTGACGAAAAAATTTCGGGGCGCGGCGCGGAAGCTTCCGTGAGAAAAGTTGACATGAAATCGCATTACATCGCGAAAATGGGGTCGATTTTGCCGAAGGGGTGCTTGAAGGGGCTTAAAATCGCCCTCGACTGCGCAAACGGCGCGACTGCGGGGATTTCAGGCGAAGTCTTGCGCGGCTATGGCGCGGAAGTTGTTGAAATAGGCGTGTCTCCCGACGGTAAAAACATAAACAACAACATCGGAAGCGAGCATCCCGAAGCGCTCGCGCGCCTTGTAAAGGATACGGGGGCTTTCATAGGGCTTGCGCACGACGGCGACGGCGACAGGCTCGTTGTCTGCGACGAAAATGCGGACAAAATCGCGGGCGAATGCGTAATGGGTTTGATAGCCCTTGAGGCGTCGCGCCAAAACACGTTGAAAGGCGGGGCGGTTGTCACCACAGTGCAGAGCAATATCGGCATGGACGAATCTTTGAAAAAGCATGGAGTGGAAGTTTTCAGAAGCGGTGTCGGCGACAGGCTCGTAATGCGGCTTATGCTCGAAAAGGGCTGCGAAATCGGCGGCGAAAATTCCGGACATTACATTTTTATGGATATTTCCCCGTGCGGCGACGGCTTGGCCGCCGCAGTCAAGCTCTTGGCGACGCTGCTTGAACTGAAAATAAAAGTCTCGGAAATGAACGGCGTCGTAAGCCTTTATCCGTCAATTCAAAAGGCTTTGAAGGTCGCCCGCAAAACGCCTGTTGCGCAAACCCGAACCCTTTCCAAAACGATTGAAAAAATCGAGAGGGAAATGTCGGGCAAAGGCAGGGTTTTGATAAGATATTCGGGTACGGAAAACAAAATCCGCCTTCTCGTGGAGGGGGAAGATTCGGCATTGAACGAGAAATCAATGCTCGAATTGGTAAAATCTGTAGAAAATGACTTGCAGTAGGCGGATAAATCCTCTATCCTAAAATTTCAATTTATATTTAAAACATATCTATTTTATTATGTCCGAAGAAAAAAAAGAACTAAATGGCGGCGTGGAAACTCTTTTAAAAGACATCGACCCCCGATTCATCAAACAGTTAAACACTGCCCAGTCCTCCATTGAAAAAGGCAGCCCCGATTATGCCCTAAATGTTTGCCAAAGCATTCTTGCAAAGTATCCGGCATGTGCGGAAGTTCGCAAAATTCTGCGTTTGGCCCAAAGAAAAGCCGCAGGCAAGCCCAATCCTGTAAAAAATCTCGCGGGAATATTTTCGGGCGCGGCTTTTGCGCTTAAAGCGGCGTCTCTTTCAAAGAAGGGCGACATTGCCGGAGTTTTGGCGGAAGGCGAAAAGCTTCTGATGTCGAATCCCTACAACACCTCTGTTTTAAACGCGATGGCGGGCGCGGCCGAAAACGCGCAGTATTGGTCAACCGCCGCGGTTTGCTACCAGCATATTGCGGATGTATCCCCTAAAAACACCAAAAACTTGATGGCTTGGGGCAGGGCGCTTGTAAAGAGCTTGAATCCCGACGACGCAATGAGGGTCGGCGAAACTATTTTGCGTTCTGAGCCTTCCAACGGCGACGCGCAAAACCTTATGCGCGAAGCTTCGGTCGTAAAGACGATGCTGAAAGAAAAGTGGGAGGAAGAGGGCGATTTCCGCTCGAAAATCAAGGATGCCGACGAAACTGTCAACCGCGAAGCCGAAAACCGCATTGCAAACGACGAGGAGACTTTGCAGAATATGGTCGAGCGCGAAAAAAAGCAGCTTGAAAGCGATCCCGAAAACATCAATTTGTACCGCGACGTCGCGCAGCATTTGCGCGCCTTGAAGCGTTTCGGCGAAGCTTTGGAATTTATCAAAAAAGCGCGCACCTTGCCTATGGGGCAGGCCGATACGACTTTGGAAAAGCTCGAACAGGACTTGGTTTTGAGCGATATGGATATGCGCATATCCGCCGCAAAGGAAAAGCTCGACGCAAATCCGGACGACGCCGGGGCGAAAAAGGAATACGAAGCCCTGAAAAAGGAAGAGCATGCGTTCCGTTTGGAAAATGCGAAGCGCATGGTTGAACGCTATCCCAACGACTTCAATTTCCGCTTCAACTTGGGGCAGCTTCTTCTTGAAGACGGCGACTTGGACGGCGCAATCGCCCAGTTCCAGCTTTCGCAGCGCAACCCGAAGGTTCGCGCGCTGTCGCTGCTCGGCTTGGGCAGGGCTTTTATCGGCGGCAAAAAGTACGACCTTGCCGTTGACCAGCTTACTACCGCAAAGAAGGAAAGCCTCACGATGAACGACGCCAAGAAGGAAATAATCTACGAGCTTGCAAGCGCGTACGAATTGATGAATAATCCCGAAAAGGCGTTTATCGAATACAAGGAAATTTATTCGAGCGACATCGGCTATAAGGACGTTGCGGCAAAAATCAACGCCTACTACGAATCGCGCAACAAGTAAATTCTTTAACTTTCCAAACCCCTGTTTTTGCAGGGGTTTTTTTGTGCAAATTATAAGCTTGAAGAAAGGCTTTCGATGTTAGAAAGTAATTTCCAGCTATGAAAATAGGGATAGCACAAATAAATACTGCAACGGGAGATTTTGAAGGCAACTCCCGTAAAATTTTGGATGCGGCAAAGTCTCTCAAAGAAATGGGGGCGGATTTTGCGATTTTTCCCGAACTTGCGTTATCGGGGGCGTTCCCGAAAGACAAAACAAAGTCTTCCCAATTCATCAAAAAAAATGGGGAATATTTGGAGATTCTTGCAAGAAAACTCGAAATTCCGTCGTTTGTTGGCTATGTGCGCAAGTCGGACAAGGCGCTTGGCGCGTATAATTCCCTCGCGTTTATTTCCGGAGGCAGGGTTGTTTATTCATACGACAAATGCCTTCTGCCGAATTACGGGATATTTGACGAGCCCCGCAACTTCGACGCGGGCGAAAAGGTCGGGGTTGTGGAATTGAACGGCAAAAAAATCGGGCTTACTATTTGCGAGGACATTTGGAGTTTGGACGCCGAAACGGCTCCGCTGTATGCGGATAAAAAATGCCCCGTTGAAATGCTTAAAGCGGAAAATTGCGACTTGGTTATAAATGTCGCGGCTTCGTTATGGTCGCCGAAAAACGAGGCGGCAAGGCTTAGGCTTTTGGAAAATCTCGCAAAAGAGTTGAAGGTTCCCGTTGCGTTTTGCAATTTGGTAGGCGGCAATGACGAAATGGTATGCGCGGGTTTCGGCGCGGTTTTGTCGGAGCGCGGGAAGTTCTGCGGCTGCCTCAAAAAATTTGAGGAGGATTTTGCGGTTTTCGATACGGAAAATTTAAGGGAAACTGAGCTCCCGAAGTTTGACGAAATATCGGAGCTTTATTCCGCGCTAAAAATGTCGCTTGGCGATTTCGTGAGAAAGAGCGGCTTTAAGAAAGTCGCCTTGGGGCTTAGCGGCGGCATAGATTCCGCATTGGTTGCCGCCATTGCCGCCGACGCGCTCGGAGGGGAAAACGTCATAGGCGTTTCACTGCCGTCGAAATTTTCAAGCGGGCACAGCGTGCGCGATGCGGAGGATTTGGCGAAAAACTTGAATTTGCGCTACGACAAAATCTCCATAGCGGGAGTTGTGGCCGAAGCCGAAAAGGCGCTTGAAAAAATATTCGCGGGCTTGGAAAGGGATGTGACCGAGGAAAATTTGCAGTCCCGAGCGCGCGGCCTTTTAATGATGGCAATTTCCAACAAGCTTGGCGCGATGGTTCTTGCGACAGGCAACAAAAGCGAATGCGCCGTCGGCTACTGCACTCTTTACGGAGACACCTGCGGCGGATTTGCGCCCATTGCCGACGTCTATAAAACCGATGTTTTCAGGCTCGCAAGATATATCAACAAAGACGGCGAAAAAATTCCCGAAAACACTATTTTAAAGCCGCCTTCGGCGGAGCTTCGCCCCAATCAAAAAGACAGCGACTCGCTTCCGGAATACGATGTCTTGGACGCGGTTTTGAAGCTTTACATCGAGGGGAATTTGTCGGTTTCGGAAATCGAAAATAGGGGTTTTGCGAGAGAAGTCGTTGAGGATATAGCGCGTAAATTCGAGCGTTCGGAGTACAAGCGCAGGCAGCTGCCTCCGGCTCCGCGCCTTACAATCTCGTCTTTCGGAAACGGCAGGAGAGTGGCATTGACAGACAGGAAAATCTATGAATTCTGAAAATCTCTTTGGCGAATGCAAAAAAATCATTCCCGGCGGCGTAAATTCCCCCGTAAGGGCTTTTGGCGGAGTGGGCGGAACGCCGTTTTTTACGCGCAGGGCGGACGGATGCCTCGTTAAAACCGAAGACGGAAAAACGCTCATCGATTTTGTCTGCTCTTGGGGACCCGCGATTTTCGGGCATAACAGCGGGCGCATTAAAAACGCCATAATGGACGCATTGGAAAACGGAACGAGCTTCGGGACTCCATGCGCGAGGGAGCTTGAAATGGCCCGCCTCATAACCTCTATGGTTCCGTGCGCAGAGATGGTGCGAATGACAAATTCGGGAACGGAATCCACCATGAGCGCGGTGCGCCTTGCGAGGGGTTTTACGGGCAGGGATAAAATCGTGAAGTTTTCGGGCTGCTACCACGGGCATGTCGACAGCCTTCTTGTAATGGCGGGCAGCGGAGCAATCACTTTCGGAACTCCGACTTCCGCGGGCATCCCAAACGATTTGGCCCGCCTTACAATAGTTCTGCCTTTCAATGATTTTGACGCCATTGAAAACTGCTTCAAGGCGCAGGGCGGCGAAATTGCGGCTGTCATTTTGGAGCCGTTTCCCGCAAATGTCGGGCTCATTTTGCCGAAGGAGGGCTACCTCGAAAAACTGCGCAAATTGTGTTCGGAATACGGGGTCGTTTTGATTTTCGACGAAGTCATAACGGGTTTCAGGCTTTCGTCGGGCGGAGCGCAAAAGCTTGTCGGCATAACTCCCGACTTGTGCGCTCTCGGCAAAATCATAGGCGGCGGGCTTCCCGTCGGGGCTTTTGCGGGCAGGCGCGAAATTATGGAGCGCCTCTCTCCCTTGGGAGACGTTTATCAGGCGGGGACTTTGAGCGGAAATCCGCTTGCCATGGCGGCCGGCGCGGAGGCTCTTAAAATGTTGAAGGAGATGAATCCGTATGCCGAATTGAAGTCGAAGGCGGATTTCATTGTTTCGGCGTTGAAGGGCGCGGCAAAAGAAAAAGGGATTGCCTTGCAGGTTCCGCAAGCGGAATCTCTCTACTCGGTATTTTTTAACGAGGAGGAAGTTTCAAATTATGACATTGCAATGCGCTCTTCAGCAAAGCTTTACGCAAAGTTTTTCAACAAGTGTCTTGAAAGCGGGGTTTACATCGCTCCTTCCGCGTTTGAAGTAAGCTTTATGAGCCTTGCTCATTCCAAGGAGCATTTGGAGCGCGCGGCTGAAGTTATGGTCGGAGCGTTGAAGTCCCTTTAAAAAATGCCTAAAATTTTTACGCTAACTTGCAATCTTCTTGCCCAGCATACTCTCAATTTCAAAGAGGTTGGGCTTGGGGAGGTAAACCGAGCAAAGTCTTCGGAATTTTGCGTCGGGGGCAAGGGCGTGAATGTTGCGGCGGCTCTTCTTAAATTCGGGCTTGACGCTACTGCCGTTATTTTTTCGGGCGGAAGGACGGGGGAGAGGTGCGCGGATTTTTTGTCGGAAAAAGGCATAAAATTCTTGCCTGTAAAAACAGATTTTGAAACGCGCTCGGGATTTGTGTGCAGGGACGAAAATTCGGAGACATCTTTTTTTACGGAAGACGCCGTTTTGACGGACGCAGATTTTGAAATTGCGATGTCGGAAATATCAAAGCGCGCGGAAAGCGGGGATATTTTGGCGCTCTGCGGAAGCGTGCCTAATTGGGGCATTGGCAAGTTTTCCGCCCTGAAAACACTGCTCGAAAAATCCAAAATGCGCTTTGTTTGCGACACTTACGGCGCGCCTTTAAAAGATTTGTTTTTTTGGGAATCGGAAATTTTAAAAATCAACGCCGACGAAATCCGCGCCTTTTCTTCTCGCTCTTTTGACGAATTGAAGCCGGAAACAAAGGCCAAGTTTTTCGGCATTACAAACGGGGACGGCTTGGCTTATGCAAGCGTAGGAGGAAAAACCGAAGTTTTTGTTCCCGAAAAAATTCAAGGCAGGGCTTTTGCGACTGGCTGCGGAGATGTTGTTTTGGCGCGCCTTATAAAGGCTCTCGCTGAAAAAGGGGAGTGCGGATTTTCGGATTTCCGAAGCGCAATGGATTTTGCCACCGAATGCGCCGCTCGAAAAGGAATTTTCGGATTTTAGTCGGAAAGGGTTTTTTAAACCGCATAAACGCACGCAAGTATGGAAAATGTCGAGGCAATGTATATTGCAGACAGTGCGAAATCCTTTTCTTTTATCATTTTGCAAACTTGGAATGCGAAGCTTGAAAAAGTGGAAAAAGCTCCGCAAAATCCCGCCGCCAGAAGCGCGGACATTTCTCCGCTTAAATTTGTTTTTGCCGCCAATGCGGCAAGCAGTACGGAAGATAGAACGTTTGAAAGCAGAGTCCCGAAAGGGAATTTTTTGTCAAGACGAACCGACAGTGCGTATCTGAGCGCGCTTCCCGCCGC